>PXQM01000078.1 GCA_003021325.1 Halobacteriales archaeon QH_10_70_21 | reverse complement strand
GGCACCCCGAGCGCCGCGAGGGCTTTCGAGGTAGCCAACGATTCGTTTCGCTCGGATACGTTCGGACCACCCGCATCACACGCGCAGGCGACCGCGCAGTGTCCTGATACGACAGCCTTTCGAAGCACCCGCGCCTACCGACGGTATGTTCACCGGTATCGTCGAGGAGACCGGCGAGGTGACGTTCGTCGAGGACGGGCCCGAGGGCCGGCGGCTCGGGGTGACCGCCTCGTTCTGCGCCGACCTCGAGCACGGCCAGAGCATCTCCGTCAGCGGCGCCTGCCTGACCGTCGAGGACGTCCAGACGGACGAGGATGGGGGGGCGTTCGAGCTGTTCTGCTCCGAGGAGACCCTCGAGCGGACCTACCTCGACGGCGTGACCGCCGGCGACGGCGTCAACCTCGAGCGTGCGCTGCCGGCGGACGGCCGCTTCGACGGCCACTTCGTGCAGGGCCACGTCGACGGCGTCGCCGAGGTGACCGAAATCGAGCGCCTGGGCGACGACTGGGTCTTCGGGTTCTCGCTGCCCGACGAGTTGGCGCGGTACGCCGTCGAGAAGGGCTCGGTCGCCGTCGACGGCATCTCGCTGACCATCGCCGACCTGCGGGAGGAGGCGTTCACCGTCGCCATAATCCCGGCGACCTACGAGCTGACGACGCTGTCGGAGACGTCGGTCGGCGACCCGGTCCACCTCGAGGTCGACGTGGTCGCAAAGTACGTCGAGCGCCTCACCGACGGCTACCGGTAGTCGTACTGTCGGCTGTACCTCTCTCGAACGGGGATGCCCGGACCCGGGCGTTACAGAACCGTCGCCGTCGAGTATCTCGAACGAACCGTCACGTAACTACAGCCGGCGGTATCAGCCCGCGTCGGGGTCGAACTCGGTCAGCTCCGGCGTCATCTCCGCCGGGTTCTCGACGTCGTCGTGGACCTCCTTGTACCGGCGGCGGTAGCGCTGGAGCTTCCGGTAGAGGATGAAAAAGAAGAGCCCGACGTAGACGACGACGAACCCGAAGAACAGGACGAGCACCGGGACGCCGGGGACGATGAGGCTGACGAGCCCCGGGACGATGCCGACGAGGACGTTGTAGGTCCCGTGGATGAACGCGGCGATGATGAGCCCCTTCAGGATTAT
Source organism: Halobacteriales archaeon QH_10_70_21 (assembly GCA_003021325.1). The sequence continues at coordinate 3,541 of PXQM01000078.1, read as the reverse complement.
CGGAATCGCGTTCTCGCGGTTGAACTTCGCGAGCCCGAGGTAGTAGCCGGCGAACGCCGAGTAGATGACGTGGCCCGGTCCGGCGAGGCTGCGAACGGCCGTAATCTGACCGCCGGCCTCGACCGCTTCGGAGAACTGCGCGAGGAAGTCCACCGCGACGGCCGTGAGGACCGCGCCGGAGCCCTGGAGGTTCTGGGTGATGTAGAGGACGTTCTCGATGGTCGCAAAGCCCAGGCCGGCGACGGCGCCGTACACCGCGCCGTCGATGACCGAGTCGAACCGGTCGTCGCGGTAGGCGTAGAGCCGGACCGCGAGCAGCTTCACGAACTCCTCGCCCGGTCCGACGACGAGGTAGTAGTAGAGGACGAGGCCGATGAGACCGGCCTGCTGGATGGCGCCGAACGTGCTGTTGACGACCGCCGCGAAGCCGGCGAACAGGATGGCGAGAACGAACGTCGCCGCGATTAACGTCGCCGGTTCCTTCGTCGTGACGTCCGTCCGGTAGACGTACAGCGCGAGCAGTCCGGCCGGAACGACCGACAGGACGACCAGTCCGAGCACGAACGGGTTGTCGATGATGATGGCGCCAGCGCCGCCGGCGAGGATACCGACGAAAATGACGAATCCGAGCACGTAGAGGGTCAGTCGCACGAGCCTGCGGCCGCCCTGATGGACGCGCACCGCCAGCCTGTCCAGCGCCGTCCGTGGCTCCCAGGAGGCGACGTCGTAGAGGTCCTCCGACTCGTCGGCACGGGACTCGACCGGGTCTTCCATACGGCTACCAGTCACGGCAGCGTCCTAACAGTTGTGACGGCGAGTCGGGACGCTTTCGGTCCCCCGCCCCGAACGCCGGGTATGCACTTCGACCAGCGAACGCAGCGGGCGCTGCGGGAGTTCGGCCTCTCGACGGCCGAGATTCGCGAGGTCTCCGAGGCCGTCGTCGAGGCGACCGCCGAGGAGGCGGCGGCCATCGAGGCGTTCTTCGACGGCCTCGAGACCGTCTACTCCGACATGGAGAGGGCCCACTCGGCCGCCGAGTTCCCGGAGCACGGCCTCGAGTACGTCGACCTCTACACGCACGCCGCCGACCTCCGCGGCTACGTCAGGTTCGACGGCTGGGGCGCCTACGTCGAGGACGGCCGCGTGCTCGGCGACGACGTGGTCGAGCTGACGCTCGGGCCGACCGTCGAGGACCGCGTCCGCTTCGCCGCCGCCCGCGAGCACCTATGAACGTCCGCGTCCGGGGCATCTACACCACCGCCCTGACCGAGTTACTCGGCGACGACCACGACGTCGTCCAGGCGTCGCCGCCCATCCGCGAGCGGTTCGACCGGGAGTTCGCGGTCGCGCCGGCCGACGCGACCGTCCGGACGACCGCCGACGACCAGGGCGTCGGCGTCGTCGGCGAGCCCGAGGCCGTCGCGACGCTCCGCGAACGGCTCGGCGGCGTCGGCCGCGACGCCCTCGCGTGGACGAACCCCGCACCGCAGGGCGCGGTGTTCCGCGGCGTCGTCACCGAGACGCTCGGCTCCGGCGCGCTCGTCGACCTCGGAACCGTCGAGGGCCGGTCAGTGTCGGGCTTTCTCCCCTACGACCGCGTCGAGGGCTACGTCGAGACGGGCGACGACTACCGGCTACAGGTCGCCTCGCCGGCACCGCCCTGGCGCGACGCCCGGCCGTCGCTGGCGACGGACCGCCGGGTCCCCGGCGGGCTGGTCGAGCTCCGGCGCGACGGCGGCGGCGTGGGCGGCGAGACGGCCCGGATGGCGGAGCTCCTGCCGGTCGACCCGCCGGAGGGGTGGACGCCGCGGTGGTCCCGGGCGGCCGAGGACGCCTCGCTGGAGGCGATGGAGGCGGCGCTGGGGCGGGCGAGCGACCGCGCCGAGGAGCTGATGGCGGCGGTCGCCGCGGCCGACGGCGACGACCCGGGGCGGGTCGCCGCACCGCAGGCCGGCGCGTGGGTGTGGTTCGGCCGCGAGTCGCGGTTCGAGCTCGATTCCGTCCGCGAGCGGGTCGCGCCGACGATGCCCGGCCACCACCGCATCAAGGCGGGCGCCGACGGGGCGAGCACGGCGGTCGACTTCGTCGAGGCGGTCTGTGCGTCCGGGGACGGCTGGACCGACGAGGCGTTCCCCTTCGGGGCCGTCGCCGGCCAGTTCGGCCCCCGCGAGGGCGAGGACCTCGCCATCGCCCACGGCAAGCCGGACGGCCGGACCATCGTCCTCGGGCGGGGCGAGGTGACCGACCGGGACGACGCCGACGGGTCGGTCACCGTCGAGCGCGAGATATCGGGCGGCGGCAGCTACGACGCCCTCGGCGTCCAGCGGCGGGACGGCGATACCGCGCGGACGACGTTCGTCGAGGGGCGCTGGTGGTACGCGACGGTGTACGAGGGCGCAGACGGGACGCGGCGCGGCACCTACGTCAACGTCTGCACGCCGGTGGAGCTGTTCCCCGACGCCGCGCGGTACGTCGACCTGCACGTCGACGTGGTGAAGACGCCCGACGGCGAGGTCCGGCGGGTCGACGACGACGAGCTCGAGGCGGCCGTCGCCGCCGGCCACGTCGCCGAGCCGCTCGCCGACCGCGCCCGCGAGGTCGCCGCCTCCATCGCGAGCGCCCTCTGACGACGGGCGATATCTCGGGGTCGTGCGTTGTCGGCCGACAGGGGCCGCTTTTTTCGACGGTTTCTCCGCTTGCGCCGATGCTCGCACCGTCGGCAGTTCGACGGACGGGCACTTTTAGGCCTGTTTCGGCCCAGGTACCGAAAACGGGGTATCGGAGGCCCGTCAATCGCGGAGCCGACGGGCCAGCGCCGCGAGGCCGAGGCCCGCCGCGCCGGCCACGGCACCGAGCCCGGCGCCCGACCCGCCGGCCGGGTCCGTCTCCGCCTCCGTCGCGGACGGCGTCGGGGTCGGCGTCTCGACGGCCGGGAACGTGTATATCGCCGCTCCGTCCTCGGGGCTCTCGGCGGAGAAGTCCCGCCAGCTGCTCGCGACGACGTGGTCGCCGGCGCCCTGTGCCGTCCAGAAGTCCGTCGTCGCCGAGTCCCGCCAGTGGCCGAGCTCCCCGGGGGTCGCCGGGTCGGAGACGTCGTGTACCTTCACGCCGCCGCGGTACCAGGCGGTGTAGAGCCTGTCGCCGACGAAGTCGAAGTTGTGCGAGGTGGTCCAGACGCCGCCGTACGTCGGCTCGTCGGTCGGCGGTGGCTCGATCCGCGAGAGCCGCTCGCCGGCCTCGCGGTCCCACAGCTCGACCCCCCCGAGGGCGGGTGCGGTCGCCTCCTCGTCGGTCGCCCACGCCTCCTCGTTGAGCGCGACGAGCGGGCCGTCGGCGCCCCGCCGGGGGACCGCGAAGTGGTCGTTGCCGGGCAGCGAGAACTGCGCCTCCAGCAGGGCCGCGCTCGAGTCGATGGCCGAGAGCGTCTCGACGTCCCGACCGCGGAGCGACGCCAGCGGCGCCGGGTCGGCCGGGTCGGAGACGTCCAGGAGCCAGGTCCCGGCGTCCCAGTAGGAGCAGTAGGCAACGCCGTCGTCGACGT
>PXQM01000077.1:11359-14297 GCA_003021325.1 Halobacteriales archaeon QH_10_70_21 | reverse complement strand
GCGTCGCAGCCCGCCGAACACTCCGCAGCCGTCTGCTCGCGCTCCTTCGCGGCACACCGCGGGAACGGCCCTGCGGGGTCGCCGACCCGGAAGTGCCGGCAATCGGTCCGCATCGTCTCGGCATAGGAACGCCACCCCCGTTCGTAGGCCCGCTCGGCTATCTCCAGCCGCTTGCACCGCTTCCAGGCCGGGGTGGCGTACTCGAAGCGGGCCGCAGAGGCGCCGCCGCCCGCCTGGCGCACGAGGGGCTGGCCCATCGAGGGAGGGCCGGGCAAGGCGACCGAGCGGCTGCTCGCGAGGATGCGTCGACGGCGACGCTAGTCAGCCTCGGCCGGGTCCTCGAGGGGTTCGACCGTCAGGCTCGCCCGCTCGACGGCCAGCCGGAACGTCGGGACGGTCTTTCGGACCACCTCGACGAGCCCCTTGTTCTCGAGGCTCCGGAGCCCCGACCGGACCGCGTCGGGGTCGGCGTCGGCCCCCGACGCCCGGACGTCGTGGAGCACCGAGACGACGCTCTGTGGCTCCGCGTCGGGTCCGGCCACGACGTCGAGAATCCGCGCCTGTAGCCCGGGAACCCGGACGACGTCGTCGCCCGACTCCACGTCGAGCGCCTCGGCAGCCGCCGGCGTCGCACAGATGAGGCTGTCCTCGTTCCGGTAGTAGTACTGCTTCAGCTCCGACTCGAGGTACTGGTGGACCTCGCTGCCGCTGTCCATGCCCCACCGCTCCTGGAGCTCGGCGTTCTTCGTCGGCTGCAGGGCGACCAGGTCCGCCAGTCGCGACCGGGCCTCATCCGAGAGGGTCATCGGCAGGGAGTAGGGGCGGTCGAGTAGAAAAAGGGGCTGGTTCCGGTCGGCCGTCCCGCCGGTGGCCGCCACCGGGCCTTATGGTCTCGGCCCGCCTTTGTGGGCGCATGACGACGGTTCGGCTCGACACCGACGGTGGCGTGGGCACGGTCACCATCGACCGCCCGGAGCGGCACAACGCGCTGGATTCGGCGACGCTGTCGGCACTCGAGGACGCGCTCGCCGACGCCCGAAGCGATGACGTGCGGGCGCTGGTGCTCACCGGCGCCGGCGAGGAGTCCTTCTCGGTCGGCGCCGACGTCCGGGAGCTGGCGGACGCCTCCGTGGCCGAGGCGGACGCCTACGTCGAGACCGCCCAGCGGGTCACCCGGGAGCTGGCCGGCTTCCCCGCGCCGACCGTCGCCGCCATCAGCGGCTACTGTCTCGGCGGCGGCTGGGAGCTGGCGCTGAACTGCGACCTCCGGGTGGCGAGCGAGCGGGCGGTGCTCGGGCACACGGAACTGGACCTGGCGGTCGTCCCCGTCTGGGGCGGCGTCCGGAAGCTCGTCCGGCTCGTCGGCGACGAGACCGCCCGCAGGCTCGTCTTCTTCGCCGAGCGGCTCGACGCACAGGACGCCTACGAGCTCGATCTGGTCGGCGACGTCATCGCCCACGACAACGTCGACGACTACGCCCACGGGCTGGCGGTGGACCTCGCGGACCAGCCCGCCTTCGCGCTGCAGGCCGCCAAGGAGGCCTTCGAGTACGCCTGGCGCGAACGGGCGGCCGACGCGGGGTTCCAGCGCCGCCTCTGGGGGGAGCTCTTCGGGACCGAAACCCGGCGCGAGGCGATGCATGAGTTCCTTGATAGGTAGACGACGGTCCGGGACGGTGGAACTGTTCAGCCGAACAATTCCGGTGATTTAAGCCGTTTGCTCGGGATTCGGGATTTTAATCATCCAGGTGATACGATGGCAACTACACGATCTTTTTACCCGTTTGCGGAGTGGGTCGACCACGGATGGTCATTCCAACTTCAGACGGCGGGATTCTGAAGCGCGCCTACGCCAACCTCGTCGGTGGTAGTGGCTTCGTCTCCCTCGACATCCCGGACAAGGTGCTGAAACGGCTCTACACCCACGGCAGCCCGAAGGACACCGACCGGGGGGTCGAGTTCGAGGTCAAGAACCGGCTCCAGGACGCCGAGTTCGCGGGCACCAACCGCCTGGTCATCACCGGCCGGGAGATAGACCCCGGTCGGTCGTCCTCGAGACGGCCGACGGCGACACGTTCGCGCTCGACCAGGTGACCGAGAACGACCCCCTCCAGTTCTCGGTCGGACGGACGGTCACGGTCATCGTCGAGGACATGGACATCCCGGCCGGCGACCACGACATCGTCATCGAGTTCACCGCCAAGCCGTTCGGCGACCTCACCCTCGAGATCGGCGACACGATCCGCGACGAGGGTCAGTTGCCGTCCATCCCGCGCGACGCGGAGGACAACTACAGCGGGGACGCCATCGCGAAGCGTCACGAGTACATCGAGGAGGAGACGGGCGCCGAACTGGAGCACATCCCGGAGTACTCCTTCGACGCCGCCCGCGGCGAGGGCACCATCGAGGACTTCATCGGCGTTGCCCGGATGCCGCTCGGCCTCGCGGGCCCGGTCAAGATCAACGGCGAGCACGCCGACGGCTACTACCCCGTCCCGCTCGCGACCACCGAGGGGACGCTCGTCGCCTCCTACAGCCGTGGCATGAAGGCCATCAACATGTCCGGCGGCGCGAAGGCGACGGTGACCGACGACGAGATGAACCGCGCGCCCGTCTTCGTCTTCGAGGACGCCCGGAAGGCGCGGGACTTCTGCGACTGGGTGTTCGAGCACTACGACACCATCAAGGCAAAGGCCGAGGAGACCTCCAGCGTCGCCGAACTAATCGAGATCGAGGACTACGTGACCAACAACTTCGCCCACCTGCGGTTCGGCTACCGGACGGGCGACGCGGCGGGCCAGAACATGGTCGGCAAGGCGACGTTCGCCGCGTGTAATTGGATCCTCCAGGAGTACCCCGGCTACGTGGAGAACTTCTACCTCGACGGCAACACCTCCACCGACAAGAAGGCCTCCTCGGTCAACACGGCGGTGTTCAG
>PXQM01000077.1:0-11294 GCA_003021325.1 Halobacteriales archaeon QH_10_70_21 | reverse complement strand
CCATGCTGACCCGAGGCAAGCGGGTGACGGCGGAGGTGACGCTGTCGGAGGACACCTGTATCCACCACCTCGGTGCCGAACCGGAGAGCCTCGACCACCACGGCAAGATAGCGACCATCGGCGCGCTGATGGTCAACGGCGAGACGAACGGGGCCCACCCCGCCGACGGGCTCGCGTCGCTGTTCATCGCCTGCGGCCAGGACGAGGCCAACGTCGCCGAGTCCCACGCCGCGCTCATCAACACGACGCTGCTGCAGGACAACTCGCTCCACATCTCGGTGACGCTCCCGTCGCTCATCGTCGCGACCTACGGCGGCGGCACCGGCATGGCGACCCAGCAGGAGTGTCTGGCGATGCTGGACTGCGACGGCGCCGGCAACGTCAACAAGTTCGCCGAGATCGCCGCCGCGACCGTGTTGGCCGGCGAAATCTCGCTCGGCGCCGCCATCTCGGCCTCCGACTGGGTGACCAGCCACGAGTCGCTCGGCCGCACCCGGTAACAACCGTTCGACACCGGCTCCTTCCGTCTCCTCCGGCGCCTTCCGTCCGCCGCGTCACTCCCCGACCGGTGGCGGCCCGACGATCTCGATGGCGTGGTCGCCGGCGAGGGAGTCCACCCGGCCGATGGCCTCCTCCGAGGGCGGCCTCGTCGGGACGGTCGGGTCGTCGGTCCGCTCTCCGACCGCCGCGACGAACTCGTCGAAACCGCCCGGTGCCGTCGACGTCAGGACGACCGACTCCTCGTCGGAGACGAGGCTGTGGGCCTCGCCGCGCGGCAGGACGACGGAGCTGCCGGCGTCGACCGACCGCTCGCCGTCCGGCGTGTGGGCCGTCGCGGCACCCTCGAGGACGTGAATCGTCTCGTCCGCCGACTCGTGGACGTGCATCGGCGGCGCGTGGCCCGCCCGCAGGTGCATCTCGACGACGGACCACCGGCCGCCGGTCTCCTCGCTCGGAACGCGGACGCGTGCGATGGTGTCCAGGAACCGGTAGGTGTCCGCCGCCTCGCTTCCTCCGATGGCTGGCTCGTCGAACCCTGTCACGTCGTTCGGTACGGGACCCCGACAGAAAAAGCCGAGTGCTGCGACGGAATGGGCCGATAGGTCGGTCGGGGGGTATCGCCCGACACGGACGGAGTAACCGCCGAGTCCCGGCCGTCAGAGTTCGCGGCCGCAGGACGGGCACTCCGGGCCGGCGTCGCCCGCGTCCGGGTCGACGCTGATTCGGCAGTTCTCACACCAGCGTCGCTGCTCGTCGCTCCCGTCGGGCGTGTCGTGTGTCATGGTTGCGGTCGTGCGTGTGCACCCGTATCGGCTCACACCCGATGTAGCTTTCTTCCCGTCGGATCGCCGCCGTGGCGTCGGACCTGCTCCGAACGGCCGTCCGGTCCCACGGTCCTCCCCCGCAGTCCTCCGGGCCCAACGTGTTGATGAAAGCGCCAAGCCGGACGCTCGCGATTCGACACACATGGCGGTCGTAGACGAACGCCCGTCCGACCCGCCGACGAACCGTTCCGACGCGCCCGGGTGCCGGTCCACCGCCGTCGCCGTCGGGCCGCCGAGTGACCCCGACCCCGCCGCTGCCGCGGAAGACGGAGGGTACCGATGACTCCGGCATCCAGGCGGGACGAGGACCGGGTGGCGTCCCTGTCGGGGGACAGGGCGTCGGGGGCGACGACGGCGCTCACGCTCGTCGTCGCCTTCGGCCTGCTGGCGCTCGGCGTCGAGTCCTTCTGGGTCGCGTTCCCCGCCGGCTTCGGCGTGGTCCTGCCGACGGCCCTCGGCCTCGCGGCGCGGTGCTGGCCGGCGGACACGGGTCGGGAGCGCGACGAGGGACCCCGGACGGCCCTCGAGGAGCTCCGGCTGCAGTACGCGCGCGGCGAGCTGACCGAGGCGGAGTTCGAGCGCCGCGTCGGCCGCCTGCTCGAGGACGGCGACGTGGAGTGAGGCGCGAGCGAGGGGCCCGTCCGGGCCCTCCCAGCGCCCGAGGTGCGGTCGTCCGGCGGGTCCCTCCGGCCGCGAGTCATCCCGAACGGCTTTGTCCCTCCGCGAGCGTTCCCGACCATGGCAACGGGTTCGGGTGGCGCCCGGGGCGGGGCGCTCCGTGGGCGGCTCCGCCGGCCGGTCAGCGGACGGGACGACCCCCGAATCAGGGGGACCTACCGGGTCCTGCTGGCGATGCCGACCTTCTGGGTGCTGGCCGGCGGCGTCCTCGCCGGGAACATACAGGCCCGGGTCGCGGCCGTCCCTGCGGGCGGGGAGCCGCTGGGCGGCCTGTCGGCGTCGCTGCTCCACGGCGGATTCGTGCTCCTGCTCTTGCTCGGGTGGGCGAGGTACGTCGACCGCCGCGCGCTCTCGGACTACGGCGTCTCGGCGTCGCCGTCATGGACGGTCGACCTGGTGGTCGGCCTCGGGGCGCTCTTTGCGGCCTTCACCCTCTGGTTCGCCGTCGCCGTCGGCCTCGGATGAGCGACGGTGAGCGTTGCGGCGTCGGCGCCCCGGGCGGCGCTGCCGGTCGCAATCGCGGTCTACGTCGTCGCCCTGGGCATCCACTCGCTGATTCAGCAACTCGTGTTCTTCCGCGTCATCGTCGGGAACGCGGCCGAAGGGCTGCACAGCCGCGGCGTCACCGCCCGACGGGCCGCCGTCGCGGGAGTTCTCGCTGCCGTCCCCGTCTTCATTGCCATGCACCAGTTGACGGTGGACCTCGCGATGCTCGACCTCGCGGTCGTCGGGGTCATCTACGGCCTGCTGTACGTCCACACCGGGGAACTCGCCTACGGGCTCGGGCTGCACCTCGGGACGTTCGTCGCCGGCGGCGTGCTGTTCGTACCGGCCTCGGCGACGGCCGGGACCGCGTCACTGCTCGCCGTGCGCCAGTCGCTCCCGGACTCTGTCGCCGTCCTTGGCGAGTACGGCTTCCCGAAGGTGGTTCTGGCGTACCTGCTTCTCCTCGCGTTCATGACGTGGCGGCACGGCGAGGTCCCGGTCGAGGCCGACGTCGCGCGGTGGCGCCCCTCGCCCGCTCAGACGTCGTCGACCTCGTAGGAGAGGCCGGCGTCCCGAAGGGCGTCGGTGACGCGGCCGCCGAGGTCCGTCGTCGCGACCACGACGACGTCCAGCCCGCGGCCGGCGGCGTCGGCGGCGACCTCGCCGGCCGCGAAGGTCACGTCGGCCGTCTCCCCCGACTGCCGGAGGGTCGCGACCGCCTCGACGCCGGCGGCGGCAACGAGGTCCGCCGCCGCGGCCGCCTCGGCCAGCCGCCCGGAGCCCTCGGGGTGCTCCGACCGGATTGGCGCGACCTGGAAGACGATCACGTCGCCGGGTTCGAGGTCGATGATGCCGGTGAAGCCGGTGACGCCGACCACCTCGCCGGCCCGGGACCCGCTCGCCGGACTCGACGTCGTCGGTGGCGAAGGCGGCGTCCTCCTGCATGCTCCCGAGGACGTCGTCGGTGACGTGGTCGGCGAACCGGCGGACGTCGGACGCCTGCTGGAAGAGCCAGTCGACGCCCTGCTTGGTGACGCGGTACCGCGAGCGGGCCTCCTTGTCGACGAACCCCTCGTCGACCAGCTCGCGGATGTACTCCGAGACCGCCTGGCTGGTCACGCCGACCGCGTCGGCGATTTCGCCCTGGTTGACCGCCGGCTGGCGGTCCGCGATCTCCACGAGGACGCGGAACTTCGTCGCGGCCCGCTTGTTGTCGAGGACGTCGACCATACCGGCCTCAGGGGTCGGCTGTTTATAAACCCTGACGAACGGCCGGCCGGAGTGGCGCCAGCGCTTTGCCCCCGGCGGCCCTGGCCCCTCCATGGAGTTCGAGCCCCGCGACCGGGCGGTCTACCTGCCGGCGGCCGACGCCCTGGTCTGTGCGGACCTCCACGTCGGCCGGGACGCGACCTCGAACGTCGAGTTCCGGGTCGGCGAACACGAAGACCTCCTCGAGCGGTTCGGTGCGCTCTGCGAGCGGTACGAGCCCACCGAGGCCGTCGTCGCCGGCGACCTGCTGCACTCGTTCGACCGGCTGCCGACGGGGACCGCAGAGACCGTCCGCGCGCTCAGGGACGCCGCGACGGCGGTCGACTGCCGCCTCGCCGTCACGCCCGGCAACCACGACTCCATGCTCTCGGAGCTGTGGGACGGCCCGACCGCCGACGAGTACCGCCTTGAGGCCGGCGACGCGGACGTCGTCGTCACCCACGGGCACGTTCCGCCGTCCAGCGACGCCGACTGGTATCTCGTCGGCCACGACCACCCGACCCTCGAGGTCGAGGGGATGAGCCGGTCCTGTTACCTGTACGGCCCGGAGACGTACGGCTCGGCGGGCGTGCTGATGCTGCCGGCGTTCAGCCGCCTGCCGGCCGGCGTCGCCGTCAACGACATGTACGCCGCGGACTTCCAGTCGCCGCTCGTCGAGGCGACGGACGGGCTGCGGCCGGTCGTCCGCGACGAGGCCGCCGACCGGACCCACGAGTTCCCGCCGCTCGGGGAGTTCCGCCGGCTCCTGTAGCCCCGGTCGGCGAGGGGTGCTCCGGCAGCTTCGTAGGCCCCTCAGGAGTGGCCCGAACGGACGGCCTCGGCCGCCCGCCGGCCGCTCTCCATGGCGCCCTGGATGGCGGACCACCGCGTGTAGTCGCCGGCCAGGTACACCGGCCCGTCGGGGTCGTCGACCGCCGGCAACCCGTCGCGGAAGCCGGGCGGCTGTGCGAACTGTGCGAACTCGATGCGGTCGACGCCGACCACCTCGAGTTCGCCGAAGTGGTTCTCGGGGTACCACGACGAGAGCGCCTCCCGGACCGCCTCGCCGAGCGCCGCGTCGTCGTCACGCTCGCCCAGGAACGTCGCATCGAGGAGCTGCCGGCCGTCGGGGGCGTACTCCGGCGCGGCGGCGCTCATCGGCGCGACCGTGTTCGGCTCCCCGTCGGCCGCGTTCAGCAGGATGCGGGAGCCGGTGTCCAGCGACTGGTGGGCCGGCAGCGAGCAGTGGACGGTCACGCAGGCCTTCGCCGCCGTCGGCGTCTCGACGCCCGCGAGCTCGGCGGCGCTCTTCGGGTCCGTCGCGACGACGGCCGCGTCCGCCGCGACGGACCCGGCGTCGGTCTCGACGGTCACCGACCCGTCGGCGGCGGCAACGCCGGTCACCTCGCGTCCGGTCTCGACGGTCGCGCCCGCGGCCTCGGCGCGCCGCCGCAACTGTGCCGGAATCGCGCCCATCCCCTCGGCGGGGACGACCGTGTCGCCCTCGGTCAGCATCTTGAACGTGTACTCGAAGACGTGACTCGAGGTCGACAGCGAGCGGTCCAGCGTGATGCCGCCGTAGAACGGCTCGGCGAACCGTTCGACGAACGCTCGCGAGAACCCGCGGTCCGTCAGGTACTCCCGGACGGAGGTCTCGCTGCCCTCGAACAGCCGGTCGGCGTCGCGACCGGCGAGCTCCCGCCGGAGGCGGAAAAGCCGGAGCTTGTCGCCGAGCGTCACGTCGCGGTTCAGCAGCGTCGGGACGGCGGCGCCGGGGTCGCCGAGCGGGTCCGACAGCGTCGAGCGGTGGTCGGGCGCGGCGATGGTCGCGCCCGGCGCGAACCGGCGCAGCGAGAGCGCGTCGAAATCGAGCTCCCGGCGGGCGGCCGGGTAGGCGGTGAAGAGCACCTGGAACCCGCGGTCGAGCGTGAACCCGTCGACGACGCGGCTCCGGACGCGGCCACCGACCCGCGGTTCGCTCTCGAACAGTTCGACCTCCGCGCCGGCCGCCGCGAGGTGTCGTGCGGCGACCAGTCCGGCGAGCCCCCCGCCGGCGACGACGACGTGCATGCCCGGCGGTTCGGGCGGCCCCGTCAAACAGGTTTCCGTCCGCGGTCGCCGCGGCCCCAGAACCGCACGCGAACGACGTCACCGGGGGAAACGGTCCCGGCGGGCCGCGTCAGAGCTTCTCGGTCTCGAGCGCCTGGTCGGCGTTGCTGCGCTCGCCGGCCTCGGCCCGCTCGGCCGCCCGGTCGGCCGCCGACAGCACGGCCTTCAGCGCCCGCAGCAACCCGGTGACGCCGCCGGTCTGGCGGCCCGTTCTCTCCGAGATGATGTCGTCGTCCGTCTCGGTCGCCGTCGCCTCCTCGCCGTCGGTCTCCGGCGTTCCGCCGGCGGCTCCGGTCGCTGCGGTCGCGTTCTCGCCACCGACCTCGACCGTGTCACCGACCTCGTCCAGCGAGACGTCCGCGACGCCCTCGACGCTGACCGCCGTCTCCTCGCCGATCTTCGAGACGAAGCCCGCCAGCGACGCCTTCCCGGTCCGCGGGGTCTCGATGCGGACCGGACCGCCGCCGTCGCCGTCGCTCCGGTCGGGGTTGACGCGGAAAGCGCCGAACGCGCCCTCGGCGTCCTGCACCTCCGTCGTGTAGGCGCCGCCGCGGTGGACGTAGACCGCGTCCGGGCCGTCCATCGGCGACTCGTAGAGACGGCCGCCGAAGTCGTCCTCGACGGCCAGCCGCTCGAGGTCGGCGTCGGTCCCATCCGCGTCCACCTCGAGCTTGACCGCGTCCGCCGCCGCGGTGACGGCGATTTCGCCGTCGACGCCCGCGACGTCGGGGCCGCCGTCGTCGGTCACCTCGACGCGCTCGCTGTGGGCCGACTCGGCCGGCGGCTCGGTCGTCGCCACGCCCTCGTCCTCCGGAGCGTCGTCGTCGGGGTCGACCTGCCTGACGGCCGCCACGAGCTGGTTGACCGGCGCCGGCTCGCCGATGGCGTCGTAGCGGTCGGCGAGCACCTGCCGGTGGGCCGGGTCGGAGATGTCGGCCGCCGGGTTCTCGTAGCGCGGCTGGGTCCACGGCACCTTCGTCGTCGTGATGTGGCCCGAGACCGCGTCCTCGGCAAACTCCGGAATCCTGAACTCGAAGCTGAGCTGCGGGCCGGTGAAGGCCGTGATGTGTTCCAGCTCGGCCGAGGGCACCAGCTCGTAGGCGACGTCGACCTGGGCCTCGGCGTCGTCCTCGTCGAAGGCGAAGACGAGCCCCGTCTCCCGCGCCGGGAGGTCGCTCGGCGGCTCCGAGAGCTCGTCGAACGACCGGACGGTCAGGGACTCGTCGATGAGCGCCTCCCGGTCGACTGCGGGGAGCCGTTCGTGCTCGTAGATGGGTTCGCCGCCGAGCTCGGGAACCACCATCGGCAGCCGGAACCCCTCGTCGCGGGGCAGGCCGTAGGCGGCCGGTACCTCGCCGGCCACCCCCTCGAGGGCGTTGTTCGTCACGTCGGCGATGGTCTGCTCGACCGGGTCCCGGGTGAACCGGTCGGAGATGTCGTTGACCGACAGCCCGCCGGAGTGCGAGCCCAGCTCCGGTAGCACCCGCGGCACCGCCCGCGTCTCGGGGTCGAGGAACTCGTTGTTCGGCACCTTCCGGGAGTGGGCGCTCCCGATGAACAGCTGCGGTTCGCCGGTCTCGCGGTCGACGAACACCTGGGTGAGCTCCCAGTCGTGCCAGTGGAAGTTCACCGAGAACTGGTCGAAGGCCGCGTACCACCAGTACTGAACCGCCGCCAGCGGCGAGTCCTCGTAGCCGACGACCCGGTAGAAGACGGTCGGGTTCGGCGGCCCGCCGGCCTCCCGGAACGCCTCGGTGTAGTCGTTGAACGCGGCGAAGCCGTCGACCACCTGGTCGCCGTCCGCCTCGCGCTCGTAGGGGCGGGGGTCCGCCGGGAACCACTTCTCGTAGGTGTCAAAGTAGTAGACCGGCGCGAACCGCTCGGCGAGCTGGCGGCTCTCGTCGTCGTCCATCTCGGTCGCCTGCGCGTCTGGCTCACGGTCGAGGGTGCCGAGGCCGACGGCGCCGAGGGCACCGGCGCCGCCGACGCCGGCGGCGATGGCGAGCATCTGTCGTCGCGTCAGGTCGGTAGCGGTCACGTTCGTGTCTCCCGGCCCGCCATCGGCGGGTTCGTTGCCCGACGGCGGACCGCTTCTACCTCCCGTTCGACGGTCAGCCGAATATCTCTTGTGGGTCCAACAACAGGTCGGCCCGGCCCGGCGACCGCCTGCCGACGGAAGGACAGGGCTTTCCTCCGCGCGCACCTACCGCGGGACATGACGAGCTTCGAGGGGTTCCGCTGTACCGACTGTGGGACGACCACGGCAGAGGCGGTGGCGACCAGGTGTCCGGCCTGCAGGGGCGTACTCGACGCGACGTACGAGCTTCCAGCCGGCTCGCTGGACCGCGAGACCCTGGCCGGGCGCGAGGGTGCCTGGGCGTACCGCGAGCTGTTCCCGTTCGTCCCGTCCGGCGCCGGCGAGGGCGAGACGCCGCTCGTCGAGGCGCCGCGGCTGGCCGACGAGCTCGGCGTCGAGGCCCTCCACATCAAGGACGAGGGCCACAACCCGACCGGCAGCGTCACCGACCGCGGGCTCGCGCTGGTCGCGGCGGCGGCCGACCGGAGCGGGGCCGACACGCTCGCGCTGCCGACCGCGGGGAACGGCGGCCAGTCGGCGGCCGCCTACGCCGCCCGCGCCGGCCTGCTGTCCCGCGTCTTCGTCCCCAGCCGGGCGAACTTCATCAACCAGGCGATGATAAACGTCCACGGCGGCGACATGCGGGTCGTCGAGGGCCGGTTCGACGACGCCCGCGAGACCTACGAGGCCGAGCGCGAGGAGCTGCCGGCCGCCGAGGCGGAGGCGTGGTTCCCCGCCGGGCCCTTCGACTCGCCGTTCCGCCACGAGGGCGCCAAACCCGTCTACTACGAGACCGTCGAGGCGATGGCGTGGACGGTCCCGGACGCGGTTGTCGTCCCCGTCGCACACGGGGCGGTCGCTGCCGGGCTCTGGAAGGCTGCCCGCGAACTCGAGACCCTCGGCGTCGTCGACGGGACGCCGCGAATCTACGCCGCCCAGCCCGACGGCTGCGCCCCGGTCGTCGAGGCCCTCGAGTCGGGCGCGGACCCCGAGCCGTGGGCGGTCCCCGACACGGTCGTCGGCACCCTCGAGATACCGGACCCGGCCGGCGGGCTGCCGGCCGTCGAGGCCGTGGCCGCCAGCGGCGGGACCGCCGTCGCCGTCGACGACGAGGACGCCCTCGACAGCGCCGCCACCGTCGCCCAGCACGAGGGCCTGGAGGTCAGCGTCGCCAGCGGCGTCGCCACCGCCGGCGCCTGGCAGCTCCGGGAGGCCGGCGAGCTGGACGCCGACGACACCGTCGTCGTCCTCAACACCGGCGCCGGCAACAAGGACGCCGACATCGTCCGGAGCCGGCTGATGGGACGGGGGGTGTGAGCCACGGCGTCGACGGGGGCCCGTCGCCCGACCGCGGAGACGGCCCGACGACGAGCGAGCCGCACGGAATCGTGTCACGAATTCCCACCACGCCACGCTTATACCGACCCGGTCGATAACGAGTGGCAATGTCGCTCGTGGCGACGCTCCTGGCAGGTGTGGTCTTCGGGCTGGCGCTGGCGGCTCCGCCGGGCCCGATGAACGCGGTCATCGCCGAGGAGTCCGTCCTCCGGGGGTGGGAGTCGGGGTTCAAGGCCGGCCTCGGCGCGATGACGGCGGACCTCGTCTTCTTCGTGCTGGCGTTCTTCGGCGCCGTCGCCGTCGTCGAACGGGTCCCGACGCTCCGCAACTCCATGGTCGCCGTCGGCGGTGTCCTCATGCTGTACTTCGCCTACGGGGCCGCCAGGAGCGCCCGGGCGAGCTTCCGGTCCTCCGAGGCGCCGGACAGCCGCGGCTTCACGAAGGCGTTCGTCCTGGCGCTGACCAACCCCTACCAGATACTGTTCTGGCTCACCGTCGGCGTCGGTCTGCTGGCGCCCGGCCGGATCGACGTGCTCTCGTACGCCACGGACGCCCTGGCGGGACTCGTCGTCGTCGAGACGGGCCACCCGGCGCTGCTCGTCGGTCTGTTCGGCGGCATCCTCGTGTGGATCGTCGGCTTCCCCGGCGCGCTCGTGGCCGCAGAGAACCGGACCGAGACGGCCGCGCCGGTCGTCGCCGGCCTCAGCGCCGCCGTGCTCGTCCTGTTCGGTCTCTACTTCCTCCACGACGCGGCGACGGGGTTCGGCATTGTGGCCCTGCTCCGGACCGCCGTCACATGAACCCAGTGCCGACCGTCCCGAGAGACGCCGTGTCTATCGGTTCGGGGGAGTCGCCTCCGTCAGGGCCTCCGCCGGTGCCGCCGCTGCCGCCGCTGGTATCGCCCTCGACGCGCACGACGATGTCGGTCCGGGCGAGAACGACGTTCCCGTTCCGGACGCTCCGCGGTGGGTCCGTCGCCCTGTCCCGTATCCTCCGCGCCGTGGTCGGTTCGACCCCGTCGACCTGCTCGTAGACGTACAGCCGGACGGGATACCGCCCGGGGGAGGCGAACCGGTGTCGTATCGACGAGCGGTCCTCGCCGGAGCGCACCTGCACGGGGGTGTTCGCCCGCTCGGCGCAGGTTTCGGGCACCTGGACGTGCCAGTCGTAGCGGTCGATGCCGTCGTCGCGGCTGGTCGACCCCGAGGCGTCGAACGTCAGTTCCGACCCGACGGCCGTCCGCGCCGCGACGCCGGGCTGGGGCTGGGCTCTCCGCTTTCGACCGATGCCCGGGCGACGGGCGGCCCCTCGTCGACGTCCTCGCGGAGCAGCTGGAACCGCTTTGCTGCCTCCGCCCGCCGGCCGTAGGCGTCGGTGACGGTCACCTCGGCGGCGTAGACGCCGGGACCGAACGGGCTCCGGTAGCTCCGGGCCCGCTCTCTGGCCGACTGATTCCGCCCGGCCGGCCCCTCGGGGATGGCGCTGATGGCGTCGAAGTCCGATGTACAGAGGTTCGAGAGGAGGATTCGGCCGTCGTCCTCGCCGACGCTGCAGGGCCGGCTCAACCCTCCTTGTTCGTAGACCCGCCAGTTTTGACCGCCTCCCACGATTTCAGTCGTGGGAGGCGGTCAACGTTCTGGGTCGTGCGCCGACCCGGGTTCCATGTCCGCGACCTCGGCCTCGAGCCACTCCTTGAACCAGCGGACCCGCTTGATACGCTGGTGGGCGATGCTCTCGGCGGTGTCCGAACGGGCGCGCTCGATGACGTCCTCGCCGCGCTCGAGGACGCGACCGACCATCTCGTTCGCGTCCATGTGGGTCCGGGCCTCGTACCCCATCCGCAGCAGCATCAGCGCCGTCCCGTTGGCGCCGACCTTGTCCAGCAGGTCCGCCTCCATGAGACACCGCGTCTCGAGGTTCACGTCGTCGAGGTCGCCCTCGTAGGAGTGGGTCTCGACGGCGTCGCAGACCTGCTCGACGAACGACTCCGGGTAGTCCGTCCGCGAGCGGAGGTACTCGCGGGCGACCCGGGC
>PXQM01000076.1 GCA_003021325.1 Halobacteriales archaeon QH_10_70_21 | reverse complement strand
GCGTCCTCCCGGCCGCCAGGGCGAGCGCCGCCGACTGGCTCGTCTACGAGGACGACGACCCGGCCGACGCCGAGCGGGCGATGTGGGACGGCATCGAGTTCCTGTCGCCGGCCGGGTCAGGCCGGCCGGAGGCGGCCGGCGACGGCCCGGAAGGCGGCGGGCAGGAGCCACAGCCCGGGGAGTCCGTCGTAGAGCCACAGCAGTCCGCCGGCGACGACTGAGCCGACCTGGAGCGCCACGACCGGCGTCACCTCGAGGGCGAGCAGGCCGACGGCGTACTCGGTCAGGAGGCCGTAGACGCCGGCCAGCAGCGAGCCGTGGTCGGTCGTCGCGGGGTCGCCGACCGGCCACAGGACGGGCGGGAGGTAGAGGAAGCCGCGCGAGAGGGACGCGGGCAGCACGTCTCCGGGCAGGTGCAGGAGGTAGCCGACGCAGAACGCGAGGCCGACCCGCCGGTCGCCCCGCCATCCCGCCAGCGCGTAGACGAGCACCGCGACCGGGGCCGCGACGAAGACGGAGTGGGCGGGTCCCCAGCCGGTCTCGACGACCCCGAACTGCCAGGCCAGCGGCTTGTCGACCAGGTCGGGGAACAGGGCACCCAGCGCCAGCGCGGCCGCCGCGCGGTCGGTCGGCGGCGACCGGGAGCCGAGGTGGACGGACACGGAGTAGAAGACGTACGCGAACAGGACGTGCTCCCAGGGCCACATCTGGTTCGACCGAGACGGCTCCGGCGATTAGTTATACGACCGGTACCGGCCGGCAGCGCGGCTCCGTGTGGGTCGGTTCGACCGGAGGAACGCGGCGGCTGCCGGGCCGCTACCGCTCGGTGCCGACGCGGACCTCGGCGTCGCCGTCGACGGCCAGGTCGCGTATCTCGCCGTCGAAGCGGTACCGCCGGGCCTCGTCGCCGACGACGCCCTCGACGCTGCTCCCGGAGATGCGGACGTCGTCGCCGTCGTCGCCGGGGCGGAGCGTCCCGCCGACGGTGAGTTCGTATCGCGAGACGCCCTCGCCGCCGCGTATCAACAGCCAGCGGTCGGTCTCGTCGGGTTCGCGGCCGGTCGCCGCCGCCGCAGCCGTCCGGCCGGCGGCCGCCACCGTCGCTGCGGTGGCCGCCGCCAGCCGGAGGTAGTTGCGTCGTTCGAGCATCGCGTCGCCGTCGTCGTGCGGGGCCGTGCCTCGCTCGGAGTCACGCACCCGCTTCAGCTTGCGTGCCATGCGGGAGGTACTCCGTGGGACCGGGGAATAAGCATTTTGCCCGTTTCACGTTCTCTGTACCGTGATTGTCGGGCTCTCCGACACTACTCGGCTGTCGGCTCCGGGGCGGCGGACCGGTCGGGTGACGCCAGCTCGCCGGCCTCGTACATCGCCGCCAGGGGGTTGTCGTCGACGTCCAGTGGGAGGTGGACGCGCCCGCGGCGACGGCTGGACTCCCAGCTCGCGAAGGCGAGTTCGGTCCCGCGCAGGACGCGCCGGCCCGAGATGAGCGGCTCCTCGCCGGCCCCGAGCGTCCCGACGAGGTGCTCGATGGCCCGCTCGTAGTGGGTCGGCGGCACGGCAAAGCGGTCGCCGTCGACCGGCAGGACGCTCGCGAGCTTCCGCCCGGCGGCCTCGAGGAGGCTGCTCCCCGGGCCGTAGACGTCCTCGTTGTCGGTGTCGACGGCCCGCCAGCCGCCGCCCGTCCGGACGCGGAGCGGCGGACCGTCGTCGGGCTGGATCTCGATTTCGCCGTCGGTGCCGACGAGCCGGATGTAGGCGTCCACGAGCGTCTCGCCCTCCTCGGCGGTCGAGGCGAAGCCGAGCGTGCCGTCGGCGTACTGCCACTGGGAGACGGCGCGGGTCTCGTTGAGCGCGCCGAACCAGCGGTTCTCGCGCGCGCAGTCGACGCCCGCCAGCACCCACTCGACGCGCCCGCCGTCGGTGAAGAAATCACAGAGGTCGAAGCAGTGGGTGCCGGCGTCGAAGAGGTTCACCTCCGACCACTCCAGCCGGCGGAGGTCGCCGATTTCGCCCTCGTCGAGCAGCGCCTTGGCCCGCCGGACCGGCTCGGCGAACCGGCGCTGGTGGTCGACGGTGAACTGGACGCCGGCCGCCTCGCAGGCCTCGACCATCCGCCGGCAGTCGCCCCACGTGGTCGCCATCGGCTTCTCGCAGTGGACGGCCTCGACCGACGGCGCCTTGGCGCAGTCGACGACCAGGTCGGCGTGGGCGGCCGGCGGGACGCAGACGCTCACGATGTCCGGTTCGGCCGCCTCGAGCATGGTCTCGTGGTCCTCGTAAACGCCGTCGACGTCGAAGCGGTCGGCGAAGGCCTCGGCGTTCTCGGGGACGATGTCGGCGCAGGCGACGAGCCGGCACGACTCGAGCCGGCGGTAGCCGCCGGCGTGTCGGTAGGCCATCGCGTAGCCCTCGCGGGACCGTTCCTCGGGGTCGGCGCCCGTGCCGACGACCGCGACTCGGTATGTCATGGCGGGAGATCACGGCCCCGCTCAAAGGGTATGAGGCGGCTAACCCCGGGTAGTGCTGCCGCTGGTCGGTCGTTGAGATGGCTCCCAGGCGCACGGCCCACAGGTGCTGGCACACAAGCTGAGAGGCGAGTGCGGCGGGAGCCACCCGTGTGTTTGCTCTCCCGGCACATAAACCCCGTTGTTCGACGGGTCGCACCGGGCCGTTCTGAGCGGAACCGATTCCCTTTGAACCCCGGTCCGCCACATCGTCTCTGGATGGCGGACTCGTTCGAGGCAGTCGAGGACCCGGGGGATGGCATTGCCGCGCGCTTCGAGTTCGACCCGGCGACCGACGACGTGGTCGTCGCGGTCGTCGAGGCGGTCGAGGAGCAGGGGGCCGTCGAGAGCACCACGGCCGGCGAGGTGCTGAACGACGCCATCGACCCGGACGCGCTCCGACGGTGCCTCGAGTCGGGCGGCCCCGAAACCCGCGTCTTCTTCGAGTTCTGTGGCCACTCCGTGACGGCGGGCGAGGGCGAGATACTCCTCTCGCGCTGATCAGGTCCGTTCGACGGGAATCCGCACTGTGCTTCTGCCGCGCCACCGGACGTACGCGTAGTGGGTCAGGCTCAAAAGCGCGATGGCGACGAGGACGGCGAGGCCGACGTGCTCCGGCTGCACCGCGCCGAGATCGACCTGGTAGGCGACGGCGTAGAGCGTCAGCCCGACGACGCAGAACGACAGGTAGAGTCCCCGCCAGGGGAACGGGACCGGGTCGGTCCTGAAGTACGCCGCGAGTTCGTCCAGGCAGTCCGTCGGTCGAACGACGCCCGAATCGCCGTCGTACGTGACGATGCCGGCGTCCTCGAGCTTCGGGATGTGCGTCTGGTACAGCGAGACGTAGGTCCGCTTGCGCTGCTTGCTGGAGAGCTCCTCCGCCGGGACGTCGTTCTCGAGTGTGGACAGCTCGGTCGCCAGCTCGCCGAGTTCGATACCGTCGTCGGACTCCTGGAGCCGCCGGAGAACGAACCGGCGGCGTGCGTTGCTCAGGAGGTCGAACGCGGCGTCGTGTGAGACCGACTGTGTCGAGTCCTTGCTCATATCGCACCCTCGGGACGGCACCGATGATGTCTATCGGTCTCCCGCCTTCCATTTGGTTAGATATCGACTAGCGCCGGCTTTCAGGGCTAATCGACGGCGTTCGACCCCGTCGCCGACCGGTCGGCCGGGCGTCCAGCGAGACCGAGCGCGTCGAAGAGCCCGACGGTTCCAGCCCGCCTAACACGCCGCGCCGGCGGATTTGGTACCCGGTAACGAAACGAGACGGCTCCATACGTTCGTCGATGGAGCACGCGCCTGCCGGTGGCACTGCCGACGGCGTCCAGCGGCGGCTGTGGGTCCTCGCGGTCGTGGTTTTCGGCGTCTGTGACGTCGCCTCGACCGCGGTCGGTCTCTCCGCCGGCGGGGTCGAGGCGAACCCGGTCGTCGGCGCCGCAGTCGCCCAGTACGAACTCGTGGCGATGGTGCCGCTGAAGCTGGCGGCGCTCGGTCTCTCGTACGCCGTCTGGTGGCACACGCCAGCGCTGTACCGCTCGGGGGTCCCGATCGGGCTCGCGGGCGTCGGCGCGGCCGCGACGGGGTGGAACCTCGCGGTGCTGTCGGTGCTGCTGGGGGCTTGATACCGCCGGACGCACCCACGTGAATCGCGGTCCGGTCTCCGTTCACCTCTACTGGAGCGGTAGCCCTGCACCGATTCGGACGGTCACGGAACCGCGTCCGGGGGCACGGGCGGTCGTCACCGGTCGGCGCTGTGGGTCTTGCGGGCCGGCCGGAGGACGACCTCGCCGCTCCTGTAGACGGTCACCAGGTGTCCGGCGAAAGCGAACGAGACGGTGACGTCGACCCGACCCCCCTCCGAACCGCCGGAGCGGAGGAGCGTATCGAGCCCGGCCGGGTCGAGCGTATCGTACAGCGGCTCGATGCTGGTGGGGTCCCTGTCCGTGGCCTCCGCGATGGTCTCGACGACCGCCATCGAGGGTGCCGTCTCCGACCAGTCGTGTCGAGTCCGCACCGGCCACTCGTCGTCGGCCGTCGCAGACGGCGACTTGTCGACCCCCTCCCTCATTACTGGTATATTCAGCGAACGCTGTTATAAATCTGTTGTTAGGATACGAGTGAAAACATGACTACTGTTAGGACACGAGTGAAAACACTGATTATTGTTAGGATAGGAGTGAAAACC
>PXQM01000075.1 GCA_003021325.1 Halobacteriales archaeon QH_10_70_21 | reverse complement strand
ATGGGGACCTCCGCGTCCTCGAGGGCGGCGGCGATGGCCTCCAACGACCCGAGGGTATCGGCCTTGACGACGACGCCGTCCTCCTCGGTCGTGACCTCGATATCCGCGAGCTCGGCGCGGACCTCCTCGATGACCTCCTCGAGCGGCCGGTCGCGGACCACGCGGACGGGCGCGCCGGCCATCGCGTCGTCTAAGTCCGGGGCGGCGATCTTCACGCCGGCCGCTGCGCGGACCTCGTCGACCTGCTCGAACTGCTTTTCGGTCCGTATCTCCGCCAGCGGCCGGGGCTGCAGCAGCGCGCGGACGTCGGTGACGATGGGGTCGCCGGTGCCGCCGACGACCAACCGGTCGTCCGCCCGGAGCGTGCCGTCGTACAGTACGAGGTCCAGCGTCGTCCCGAAGCCGCGCTCGTCGGTCACCTCGAGGACGGTCCCGACGCCGGGGCCGCCGACGTCGACCGACATCTCCTCCTTGAGGTAGCGCTGGGACAGGCCCATCAGCACCGTCAGCAGGTCGGGGACGCCCTCGCCGGTCTCCGCGGAGACGGGCACGACGCCGATGTTCGCACGGAAGTCCTGGACCCGCCAGTACACGTCACCGGAGAAGCCGTTGTCCGAGAGGTCGCCGATGAGCTCGTAGAGCTTCTCGTTGAGCCGGGACTCGGCCCGCTCGCTCTGCCGCTCGAGGGTCTGCTGGACGGGCATGTCGGGGTTGGGGTTCCAGCCCGCGATGGTGTCTATCTTGTTGGCGGCGACGATGAACGGCGTCTGGGTCCGCTTGAGGATGTCGAGCGCCTCCAGGGTCTGTGGCTGGAAGCCGTCGTTGACGTCGACGACGAGGATGGCGATGTCCGCCAGCGCGCCGCCCCGGGAGCGCAGCGTCGAGAAGGAGTGGTGGCCGGGCGTGTCGATGAACAGCAGCCCCGGCAGGTCGAAGTCCTCGGGGTCGACGAGCTTCCCGGCGAGGTCGGAGATGGTAGAGAGCGGCACGGCCGTCGCGCCGATGTGCTGGGTGATGGCGCCGGACTCGCCCGCGGTGACCGCCGAGCCCCGGACCTCGTCCAGCAGGCTCGTCTTGCCGTGGTCGACGTGTCCGAGTACGGCCACGATGGGCGTCCGTAGCGATTCGGCGTCCCCGGGGTCTGTGGCGTCGGCGTCAGACATAGAAGAGCCTCCTTACACAACAGTGACCTGCGGGCGCATATAACGGTTTCAATGTCGTCTCGTCGGGTGCGGCTCGATAGCGTCTCGCCGGCGGGAGCGAGGCTCCACACCGGCCCGCTGCTCCGGTGGGAGACGTGGTGGTGCTCGGACTCGCCGGCGGTCCCGACGGCCCGGGAGTGGGTCTGGCCCTCGCCGCGGACCCGAACGTTGATAGCGAGCGCCCTGCAATCGGGAGGCATGCCAGAGATACTCGCGGAGAACCTCTCCGACAAGGAGGTCATGGGAACGGACGGCGCCAACCTGGGAACGCTGTACAACATCACGATGGACCTGAAGACGGGGACGCTCCGGGACCTGGTCGTAGACTCCACGAACGCGACCGCCGACCCCGACTTCCCCCGCGACGACCACGGCAACTACCTCATCCCCGTCAACCGCGTGCAGGCGGTGAAGGACACCGTCGTCGTCGACCGCTGATTCTCGATGCAGGTCCTCGACGCGTCGGCGTTCATCCACGACTACACCACCGAGGAGCGTATGGCGACCATCCCGCTGGTCCGCGAGGAACTCGAGGACGAGGCCGGCTACCGCTTCGACGCCCTCGAGGGGTCGGGCATGCGCATCCACATCCCCGAGCCCGAGACGGTCGAGCGCGTCGAGCGGGCGGCCCGCGAGACCGGCGACGCCGGGACCCTCTCGCGGACCGACGTCCGCCTGCTCGCGACGTCCTTCGAGCTCGACGCGACGCTCGTGACCGACGACTACGCCATGCAGAACGTCGCCGAGAAGCTCGACGTCGCCGTCGACGTCATCGCCCAGGAGGGCATCGACGAGCGCCGCGACTGGCGGTTCCAGTGCCAGGGCTGCGGCCGCACCTTCGACGAGCACCGCGACCGCTGTAGCATCTGCGGCAGCGACCTCGAGCGCAAGCGCCCCTAGTCGAGCTCCTCGATGCCGACCCGCACCAGCTGCTCGAGAACCTCCTGCTCGGTGAGGTCGTACTCGGCGGCCAGGCTCTCGACACGCCGCGCTGTGTCGTCGTCACACACGAACGTGTAGCGGCGCATCGTCCCCACGTACGCCACCGTTTCGCATAAATACCCGTCAGACGGCCGACCGACGGGCAACAGACAACATTAATCGCCCCCGAGCCGTACGGCCGGCAATGAGCGCCAGCACGGACCGGAACCCGGCCTCGACCGTCGTCGCGGCGGCCGGGCTCGGCCTCGTCGGCTTCGTCACCGGGCTGGTCTTCGTCACCCTCGCCGTGTCGCTTCTCGGCTCCGTCCTCCCGCTCGAGTCCGGAACCGCCGAGCGAGCCACGGTCGCGCTGGTCGCACAGTACACCGGCACCTTCGCGGTCGTGGCGTTCTACCTGAGCGCCTCGGAGCGGTCGGTGTCGTTCCTCCGGCTCGACCGACCGTCCGCCCGCGACCTGGCCTGGACCGTCGGCGGCGTTCTCGTGCTGTTCGCGACGCTTGCGGGGGCGAGCTTCGTCATCGAGCAGCTCGGGCTGTCGGTCACCGAGCACTCCATCGCCCAGCAGGCCGAGGACAACCCGGCGATGCTGCTGCCGCTGATTCCGCTGTCGATTCTGCTGACCGGCCCCGTCGAGGAGCTGCTCTACCGCGGCGTCGTCCAGACGCGCCTCACCGAGGCGTTCGCGACCGCCCCGGCGGTTCTCATCGCCGCCGTCGTCTTCGCCCTGGTCCACGTCCCCGCCTACAGCCTCGGTGGGACGGGCGGGTCGCTGGCGACGACGCTCGTCGTCCTCTTCATCCTCGGCGGCGTCCTTGGCGTGCTCTACGAACACACCGGCAACCTGTTCGTGCCGGCGGTCGCCCACGGGCTCTACAACGCCATCACCTTCGCCAACACGTACCTCGAGGCGACCGGCGGCCTCTAATCGACCCGGAGCGTCGTCTTCTCGGCGACCGCCTCTGCCTCCTCGAAGTCGCCGCCGCCGAGCAGGCCCCTCGTGGCCCGCTTGCCCCACTCGACGGCCGGCTGGGTGAACGTCGACACCTCGAGCAGCTCCCCGGCCAGCACGCAGGCGACCTCCATGTCGTACAGCAGGCGGCCGAGCCGCTCGGCGTCCAGCCGCTCGAGTTCGAGGCGGACGTTCGGTACCCCCGAGGCGGCCAGGGACGCCTCCGTCGCCTCGAACTCCGCGTCGAGCAGCTCGCCCAGCGTCGACCCCCCGAGGTACGAGAGGTCCTCGATGTCCGTCTCCGGGATGGCCCGGTCGGCGCGCTCGCGGGGCCGCAGCAGCGTGACGAGCTTGTCCTTCCGGCCGGCGCGGTACAGCTGGAGCTGGGAGTGCTGGTCGGTCGCCCCCAGCGCCCGCGCCGGGGTCTGACCGAGACCGTCCTTCCCGAGGCTCTCGGCCCACAGCTGGGCGAACCACTCCGCGAACGGCTCCAGCGCCTCCGCGTAGGGGACGACGGCGTTGGTCGTCGCACCCCGCTGCTCGAGGGCGTAGGTGACCGCACCGTAGGCGTAGGCGGGACAGTCGAACAGCGACGGCGACAGCGACGCGCGGCCCTCGGCGCCGCCCGCGAGGACGCCCTTGAGGTCGCCGCCGAGCGCCGCCGCGGGGACCAGCCCGACCGGCGACAGCGCCGAGAACCGTCCCGGAACCCCCGCTGGCACCGAACAGGTCGGCAGGTCGTGGGTCGCCGCCAGCTCCGAGAGCGGGCCGGACTCGCCGGTCGTGACCACCGTGCGGTCGGTCCAGTCGACGCCCGCGTCCGCCATCGCGTCCCGGACGACGAGGAAGTTCGACAGCGTCTCCGCGGTCGTCCCCGAGCGGGAGACGACGTTGACGAGCGTCTCCGAGAGCGGCAGCGCCTCGAGCAGCCGGGTCGTCTCCGCCGGGTCGACGTTGTCCAGGGTGTGGTGGCCCGCCAGCCCCAGGGCGGCGGTGACGGTCTCGGCGCCGAGCGCGGAGCCACCGATGCCGACCGTGAGCACAGCCTCGGGGTCGAACCCCGCGACCGCCGCTCTGATGGCCTCGGCGTCTGTGTCGGCGGGCAGCGCGAGGCTCGCGTAGCCGAATTCGCGGTCCCCGATACCCGCCTCGATGCGGTCGTGGGCCCGACCCACCCGGTCGTCGAGCCGCTCCAGCGAGTCTGCCGAGACCCCCGGTGACGCCTCCGCCGACAGCGCGTTGCCGATGTCGATGTCCATGGGCATTCCGCGGGCCCCTGCACAAAGGCCCTGACGGTGCCGTGTGGGACCGCGGCGCTTATTCGCCGGACCGCCCTACCCCCGCCGATGAGCGACGACTACTCGGGCTTTCTCGGGGCGTTCCCCTACGCCTTCCGGCGGAGCGACTCCCGGCTCTTCCGTACCTACGCCGCCGTCGGCGGGCTTCTCGCCGCGGCGCTTGCGGTCTTCTTCACCTTTGCACTGGTCGTCACCGTCGCCTCGACGGCGACCCTCTCGGGCGGCACCATCACGTTCGTCCGGTCGGTGTTCATCCTGTTCGGCTTCCTGGTCGTCGCGCCGCTGGTCGCGCCCGTCCTCTTCGTCGCCCGGCGCCACCG
>PXQM01000140.1 GCA_003021325.1 Halobacteriales archaeon QH_10_70_21 | reverse complement strand
GACCTCCGCTGTGGCCGCCTGGCCGTAGGCGACGCCGTCGACGATGGCGTCGCCGCTGGCGGCGACCGTCACGTCGACCGCCGACGCGTCCGGCGAGGCGCGGACCACCTGGACGCGTGCCGACCCGTCGCCGGGGGCGGAGTTGTCGTCCTCGAGCACGAGCGGCTCGAACTCCTCGTCGACGTCGTCACCGATTTCGCCGACAGCGGCGACGGTGTACTCCGTGTCGGCCTCGACGGGCACGCCGCCGCTGAACACGACGGTGTCGGGGTCGCCGGCGGGCGTGATCTCGACCTCCCGCTCGCCGACGGGCACCTCGAGGTAGCCGCTGATGGCGCCGAACGGGATGTCCTCGAGGACGGCGGTGCCGTCGACGTGGACGTCGACGTCGGGCGCGCTCGGCGACGTGTGCGCGACCCGGACCTGGGGGTGAGACCGGCACAGCCGGCGGGTGCGACCGTCGCTCCGGTGCCTGCCAGGACGCGTCTGCGGGTAGCGGTCGATGGGTCTGACATCGTGCACTCGATGTGGCGTATGACAGGATAATAATACATTTCGTGACCGAGGCTCGAACCGGGCGAAAATTGGGCTAAAACGGGCACAAAGCGTTTGAAACTGCGATACAGAGTCGAATATCCAAGAGGGTTTTGTCGCTGATTCACCAATATACTCACACGTGAAACACGTGTACCGGACGGTGTCGTCCCCGTCCCCGGCCGGCGTCGCGCCGCCGAGCGGCAGGGGCGACCGGAGCGACGCCCGCGGCACGCGAGGACCCCCGATGAGCGGTCGGCGGTCACCGGCGGACGGTACGTCTCGGCGGCCGCCGGTGGTTTCTCGTCGAGCGCTGGAGAACGCAGAAGATGATGGATACGGTCCTCTGACGGACGCTCGCCGGCACGCGCGGCGGCCCGAACAGGGCCCGTATCCTGCGCGCGCTGGACGAACGGCCCAGGAACGCGAACCGCCTGGCGGAGGACCTCGACCTGGCGTACAACACGGTTCGCAACCACCTCGACGTGCTTGAACGGAACGGTATCATCGCCAGTGGCGACCAGAGCTACGGGACGGTCTACCTCCCGAGCGACCGGGCGCGGACACACTGGGACACCGTCGAAGACATCATCTCGCAGGTGGAGGATTGACATGAGCTACGAACCGAACCGACGGCGTCGGAGACCGCCCGCGACCGGAGGCACCGCATGAGCATGATACTGAACGCCGCCCGCGTCGCGGCGGCGGTGAACATCGGTCTCCTGCTCGCCCTCCTGGTCGTGTGGGGCCGCACCTACCGCGAGATACGCGCGCCGCTGACCCTGGGCTCTATGGTGTTCGCCGCACTGCTGTTGGCCGAGAACGTCGTGGCGCTGTGATTCTACCTGTCGCCCCCGCCGATGCCGGGCGCCGCCGTCCGGGTCATGATGGTACTCCAGGTGCTCGAGACGGCCGGCATCGGCGTGCTCGCCTACGTGACCTGGCAGTGACGGCCCGCCGACGCCGGGCGGCCGCGGCGGTCGGACCCGTCGCGCCGACGACCCGTCCGACGACACCACCGGGCCGGCCCCGTCCGGCGGGGCTCGACTACTCGTAGGCGTGGCGCCGGAGCGTCTCCATCGACACCGTATCCAGCACCGCCTCGTTGGTCGCCGCCAGCACCGCCGGCGGGACGGTGGTCTCGGGGACCGCCCCGCTCCGGACGGCCTCCAGCGCCTCCACCCACCGTGGGACGCAGACGCACCAGCGGTCGCCGGGATCGAGCCCGGGGAACTCCAGTTCCGGCCGCGGCGTCACCAGGTCGTTGCCGCGCTCTCTGCCGAACGCGAGGAACTCGTCGGTCATGACCGCACAGAGCTCGTGCCGGCCGGGGTCCCGGTCGTGGCAGGAACACCGGCCGTCGCGCTCGAAGCCGGTCATCGGGTCGGTGCTGCAGGGCTCGAGGGGCTCGCCCAGAACGTTTCGCTCGCTCATACCGGCCCGAGGGGCGGGAGGCACAAAAGTCCCCGACGGCCCTCGCGGGCCGCCACGCGGCGGCCGCGGTCGACGGCTCGGGCCAGGAGTGGCGTCCGAGGCTTCTTTTTCGACGGCGGCGAAGGGAGGTCCATGCAGGTCGGCATCATCTCTGACACCCACGACAACGTCCCGGCCGTGGACGCGGCGATGGACCGTTTCGAGGCGGCGAACGTCGACGCCCTCGTCCACTGCGGTGACTTCGTCGCGCCACCGGTCGTCCCGCATCTCGACCGAGAGGGCCTCGAGGTCCACGCTGTCTGCGGGAACAACGACGGCGAGCGGGAGGGGCTCGTCGCCGCCTTCGAGTCCCTCGAGGGCGGCCGGCTCCACGGCCGGTTCGCCGAACTCGAGTTCGACGGCCTCGGGTTCGCGGTCCTGCACGGCGAAGAGCGGCCGGTCATCGAGGCGCTGGCGGAGTCGGGCGCGTACGACTACGTCGTCCACGGCCACTGGCACGTCCGGGAGCGACGCGAGGTCGACGGGACGACGGTCCTCGACCCCGGGGCGCACTTTCCGACGGTGCCGGACGAGCACCGGACGGTCGCCGTCGTGGACACCGACGCCGAGGCCGTCGAGTTCCTCGACGTCGAGGCGCCGGTATGAGCGTCACCGTCCGCGCGGCGACGACGGAGGACGTCGACGCCGTCGAGTCGGTGGCCCGCGACGCGTGGTACGCCGCCTACGGTGGCTTCCTCGACCCGGAGACGGTCGCGGCAGGGCTGGCGGAGAACTACGACGCGGAGCTCCTGACGGCGGCGGTCGACCACGACGAGGTCGAGTTCCTGGTCGCGGTCGACGACGGGTCGGTGGTCGGCTTCGCCAGCGCCGAGCGGACGTGGGCCGACGAGGTCGAACTGCACACCATCTACGTCCATCCCGACCGGTGGGGGGAGGGAATCGGGTCGGCGCTGCTGGCCGAAATCGAGGAGTGGGCCCGCGAGCAGGGCGTCGACCGCATCGCCTGCGGAGTCTTCGCCGACAACGCCGTCGGCGTCGGGTTCTTCGAGGCGACGGGGTTCCGCCGCAGCGGCGATGCTCGCGGCGAGATAGCCGGGGAACTCCACCCCGAGTACGAACTCGAGCGCCCGCTGTAGCGACCACGCGGTGTGTGGACACGCCGGTCGGCGAATTGTTAAAAGGGCGCCTACCCAAACGAGGGGTATGAAACACGTCACGATTCCGGACGACCGCATCGGCGTTCTCATCGGCGAGGGGGGTGAGACCATGCGCGAAATCGAGTCCCGCGCCGAGGTCCGTCTGGACATCGACTCCGAGACGGGGTCGGTGAAGATAGAGCCCGTCGGCGACCCCATCCGCGGGCTGGTGGGACCGGACATCGTCAAGGCCATCGGCCGCGGGTTCGCCCCCGAGGCGGCGATGCGCCTGCTCGACGACGAGATGCAGCTGTTCGACGTGGTCGACATCGAGGCGGCCACGCGGAACCAGAACGACCTCCGGCGGCAGAAGGGCCGGCTCATCGGCGAGGACGGCCGGACCCGCGAGCTGATGGAGGAGCTCAGCGGCGCCGACGTCGTCATCTACGGGACGACGCTGGGCATCATCGGCAAGCCCGAGCAGGTCGACGCCGTTCGCAGCGCCGCCGAGATGATACTCGACGGCGCGCCGCACGGCGCCGTCTACTCGTTCCTCGAACGCCGGCACAACGAGATGAAGTCCAACGACATCGAGTACCACCAGTTCACCGGCTGAGACGGGTCGCCGTAGCTTTTCGTGGCCGTCGACGACCCGTGCTGGCGATGACCGCCGGTACGGGACGACGACCCGTCCGACGCCGACGGCTCAGAACGGCGGTTCGGCGTCGCCTGCGGTCGCGCTCTCCTCGGTCGCTGCCTCCGGGACGTTGAGCGTCTCCGGGAGCTCGCCCCGCTCCTCGAGCTCCGCCAGGATGTCGCTGCCGCCGACGAACCCGCCGTCGACGAACGTCTGCGGAATCGTCTCCCAGCCGCTGTGGGCGTCCAGCTCCTCGCGGAAGGCCTCGAGGTTCTGGAGGGTGTCGACCACCTCGACGTCGTCGCGGTACTGCTTGATGAGCCCGAGCGCGCGCTCGGAGTAGCCGCACTGCGGCATCAGTTCGTCGCCCTTCATGAAGAGCGCGACCTCGTTGTTCTCGATGGCCCCCGCCACGCGGTCGGCCACCTCGTCGGCGTCGAGTTCGGGTTCGTTCGGATCGAACGTCATCCTATCTCCCCTTCGGCCAGCAGCGGGATATGCGTTGCGTCGAGGGGCCGACCGCCGCCCGTCCGTCGTTTCTTGCGGATTGCCGAGACGTCGACGGGTGGACGGTACTGCCGGGGACGTCTCGGCATCCGGCACCGCCGAACCGTATCGGTGACGGTGCCGAACCACGACGACCCGCGTCAGCGCGCCTCGCGCATCATGTCGGCGGCCTTCTCGGCGATCATCATCGTCGGGGCGTTCGTGTTCCCGCCCACCAGCGTCGGCATCACCGACGCGTCGACGACGCGGAGGCCGTCGACGCCGTGGACGTGGAGGCGGTCGTCGACGACCGTCATCTCGTCGTCGCCCATCTTGCAGGTCCCGACCGGGTGATAGACGGTGTGGGAGGTCTCCCGGACGTGCTCGGCGATTTCGGCGTCCGAGTGGACGTCCTCGCCGGGCCAGACCTCCGCGCCCCGCACCTCGTCGAAGGGCTCGGCCCGCAGTATCTCCCGGCCCCGGCGGACGCCCTCGACGAGGACGTCGAGGTCGCGGTCCGCCTCGAGGTAGTTCGGGTCGATGACCGGGTCGTCCGTCGGGTCGGCCGACCGGAGCGTGACCCGGCCGCGGCTCTCGGGGCGCAACTGGGTCGCCCCCAGCGAGAGGCCGTTGCCCTCCTCGGGGTTGTCGAAGCCGTGCCGCATGAAGTAGCCGGGCGCGAAGTGGTGCTGGAGGTCCGGCGCCGGCAGGTCCTCGTCGGTCCGGCAGAAGCCGCCGGCCTCCCCGACGTTGGAGGTGAGCGGCCCGCGCTTCAGGAGGAAGTACTTCGGGAGGTCCCGAATCCGGCCGGCGTCGTCGAGCGTCTCGACCCCGGTCGCCTCGTAGACGAAGGCGAAGAGGTGGTCCGGGTCGTCGACGCCCGACAGCAGCAGCAGCTACGGAGAATCGACGGCGCCGCCCGACAGGACGACATCCTTGACGGCGTCGGCGCG
>PXQM01000139.1 GCA_003021325.1 Halobacteriales archaeon QH_10_70_21 | reverse complement strand
CGGAGCGTCGGGTCGTACCCCAGGAGGCCCATCAGCAGTTCGGTCTGCCGAGCGACGTGCTCGACGAGTACCTGCCTGACGAGCGGGAGCGTCTCCGCTGGCAGGTAGACGAGTCCCATCACGGCGACGGCCCGCGAGAGGACGAACAGCGACTCCCGGCCGTCGACCAGCAGGTAGCCCGCGTACAGGCAGGCGGGGACGCCGACCAGCGCCAGCCCCGCCTCCACGAAGCTGTTCTGGACGAGGAAGAAGTGCGGAACGAGGAGCAGCCAGAAGACCGCAAACAGCGCCCACGCGCTCGCGACCGCGTAGCGAGCCGTAGCCGGGGAGCGTCGCTCGGCGAGGGTACCGCCGCCGAACAGCGCCACGAGAGCCCACGCGAGCGGGTCCGTGACCCAGAGCACGTCGACGGGGAGCATCTACCGGAAGGATGGGGCGGTCGCCTAAAGTCCTTGTCGGCCCGCTGGCGCCGTCCAGCCGTCACCAGTACACGTGCGTCGCGCGGTGACGGTCGTCGTAGGCCGCCAGCCCGCGGCCCATCAGCGGCGTCACCTCGAGGTCGTCGTACAGCGTCGAGTGGGTGTAGTCGACGAACGTCATCGGGAGCACGAGGTCGCCGTCCTCGCGAATGGCGGAGACGAGGCCGGTGTAGACGTGCTTGTGCCGGGCGTCACGGACGTAGGCCGTCGCAACCGGCGTGCGCTGGGCCCACGGCGCGACGGCGTGCAGCGCCTCCATGGACCGGACGGTCAGTTCGTAGCAGAACAGTCCCGTCTCGTCGCTCTCCAGCATCGCCTCGAAGGTGACCGGGCCGTCGAACTGCCCGCGGAGGTTCGCGGCTCCGAAGATGACGTTGTCCTGAATCGAGCCCGCCACGTACCGGGTCACGTCGTATGAGGCGTGCTCGCGGAACGCCCCGACGAGCGCGTCGACGAGCGCCGCCGGACGGGTCGGCGGAACGCCGGCGAACCGCTCGACGAGGTCCGGATCGACCGCCCGGTCGGTCTGCCCGCGCATCGCCGCGACCACGTCGGGCCGTGGCTCGGCCGCGCCCACCCGCTCGAAGAACGCCTCCGGCTGGCTGAGTGCCATCTCGTCCTCGCCGGCCGAGAGCTCGCTCGCGTCGGCGTACAGTGCCTCGAGCCGCCCCGACAGTCCGAGGTCGGCGTCGAGGTCGGCCGCCGCCCCGCTCTCGTCGTCGCCGAGCCCGAGCCGTCGCTCGCCGTCGGCCGTCGGGACCACGAGGGCGCCGTCGGCGAGGCGGAGCCGCGTCCCCGCCACCCGTTCGTCGTACTCCAGTTCGAGGTGCTCTGTGACCAGCGGGCGCAGCTCCTGCTCGATGAGGTTCGTCCCGTGGCCGAGTTCGCCGTATCCGAGGAGCACGTTGTCGACGGCGCGAACGGCGGCGATTCCGGTGAGCGTCCCGCCGGCACCGGCCAGGAACCGCCGCCGCGAGACGTCCGGGAGTTCGTCGAGCCCCGGCGCGGACGTCTCGTCGGTCACGGGTCCGGGTCACCACCGTCGGTCGCCGCCGAGGGCGACCGCAGCCGCATCTCGTCGCCCGTCAGCAGGTACAGCAGGTCCTCGGCGATGCCGAGCAGTTCGGGCAGCCACCGCGAGACCAGCCAGGCGATACCGACCAGCGCGAACAGCGCGAGCCCCTGGGAGAGGACCCGGTCGGCGAAGTAAAACGAGACGCTCGCGGGGTCCGAGAGGCCGAACAGCAGCATCACCGGCCCCTCGACGGCCGTGCCGGCGAACCACTGGTAGCCGTTCGCCGCCGCGATGAACGCGTTGCGGGCGACGTTGAGCACCCAGATGATCGACAGCGAGACGGCGAGGGCGATAGCCTTCCGGCGCAGCGGGGCCTGTACCGCCCCGATGAGCCCGCCGAAGATGGCCATGCTCCCGATACCGGTGCAGGCGAAGACGATTCGGGAGGCCCGGTTGGTCGCCGGGAAGTAGAACGTGTTCAGCAGGTCGGATTCGCGCCCCTCGACGAGCCGAACCCCGTCGCCGAGGCCGACCGCCTCGAGCAGCCACGCCGTCTGGCGGGCCACGGTCTCGATGAGGAACCCCCGCACCGGCGAGGCCGTCTGGAACGGGAGGTAGATGAGCCCCATCAGCGCGACGGCCCGCGAGAGGACCAGAAGCGAGTCCCGGCCCCGGAGCAGCGTCCAGCCGACGTACAGGCACATCGGCAC
The DNA here is from genome assembly GCA_003021325.1 of Halobacteriales archaeon QH_10_70_21. The sequence continues at coordinate 2,601 of PXQM01000139.1, read as the reverse complement.
CGCGACGATTACCAGCACCGTCTCGACGATGCTGCGGTGGATGAAGGCGAACTGGTGTATCAACAGCAGCCAGAAGACCGAAAACAGCGCCCACGCGCCGACCGTCAGCCTGCGGGCCAGCGGCCGCCGGTCGACGTAGTCGGCCGCCACGCCCGCGAAGAAGACCCCGACGACGACCCACGCCAGGACGTCCGTGACGGGCAGGACCGACACCTCCGTCAGCGACTGGGCGGGGACGCTCATTGGTGGATGATGCGGCACGGAGAGTATATGTCTTGTCGTCGCGGGCGCACGGACCGCACGACCACGGCCGCCGCCGCGGAGGGCGGGCGCTCTCGACGGCCGCGTCGCTGTTCGGTGCAGCGCGCGAAAGAATGGAAACCGCGAAAGACCGGTCGGTCCGGTCCGTTAGAAGTCGTTGCGACGGGCCGCCAGCAGCGCAGCACCGATGAGCGCGATCAGTGCCAGCACGGCACCGAAGCCGGGCTGGTCCGAGCTCGTCGGCGTCGGCGTGTCGTTCGGCCCGTCGGTCGCCGTCGCCGTCGGCGTCGGCGTCTCGAAGGTCACCGAGGCGCCAACGAAGTACGCGCCGTCCTCACCCTCGGCCGGGTCGGTGTACGGCACGTCTTCCTCACCCTCGCTGGTGACGAAGTCGTACTCTTCGCTGCCGTTGGTGTCCTTGTGCGGCATCGCGAGCGCCTGGCCGTCCTCCGTGTACGGGTCGTCGAGTTCGACCTCGACGTCCGAGACCTCGGTGTCGGCCTCGATGTACTCGGAGGTGCCGCGGACGCTGTCGAAGGTGGCGCCGTCCGCCAGGGTGCCGTCGTGGATGGTGATGAAGCCACCGCGCGGCAGGTAGGCGCTATCGACGGTGATGGTCGACAGCTCGTCCTGGTCGGCCGGGACCGTGACGTCGGAGATGCCGACGCTCACGGGCGTCCCCTCGACGACGCGGCCGTCTCTCTCGGCCGAGTCCTCGATGCCCGCGGCCTCTGCGGTCACGACGAACGTCTGGTCGACCTCTGCGTCCTCGAAGTCGCTGAACTCGCCACTGAAGGTGTTCTCAGTGGACGAGTTGCCAGCCTCGACCTCGACGGTGTTCGACTCGAAGATCGGCGTCCGGTCGGTGTCGGTGTCGTTGTCGTCGGCGCGCCGCACGTCACCGCTGTCGGACACGGAGATGCGGATCTCCGTACCGGGTGCGACGTTGGTCTGACCGGAGAGGGTCTGGTTCGCCTCGGGGTTCACCGTGGTCTCGTCGGCGCCCTGCGGGTCGAACTCGCCCTCGCGGTCCTCGATGTCGACGGGGGCCGTCGTCTCACCTTCGGGCTTGTAGGTGTCGATGCCGCCCTCGAACGTGTCGTTGTAGGCGGGACCGACGTCGAAGGTGAACTCGTAGTCCTCCTCGTTGGTGATCTGGAGGCCGGTCTCGGTAGTGGTGCCAGTGTCACGCTCGACCTCGACTTCCTCGATGTCGGTGACGAGGTACAGCGTCTCGTTGTCCTCGTCGACGACGAACTCGAAGCCAGGATCGCTGATTTCGGGATTCTCGTAGGTCTCTTCCTTGGGCTCGGTGTTCTGCTTGAAGTTCACCTGCTCCAGGCTGAGCTCAAGGAACTCGTCGTTGTCCTCGTCGATGTCGGGCACGGAGGTCTCGTCCAGGTTCTGGACGTCATTGAGGAGCTCGTTGCCAGCGCCGTCCTCGGCAGCGTCCTCGAGAGTGTCGTAGCCGTTCTCCTGGGCCACGGCGTCGAGGACACCGTAGACACCGCTGATGTTGGCCTCGTGGACGAGCAGGTCACGGGCTGCGTCACCGCTGCTGCGGTCGCGGTCCGCGAGCGTGACGAGCTCGCTCTCCGTGAGGTTCGTGTTGTTCGCCAGCTCCGACGGCTCGTCGGCAGCGCTCAGCGGAGCGCCGGGGTGGCGGTACTGCGTCAGCTCGCTGTAGCTCGAGCGCTGGACGTTGAGCACACCCTTGTCGAGCTGCTCTTCGCCGCGGTTCTGGACCGTCAGGTCGTACTGACCTTCGTCGAGGACGCCGGTCAGCTTCTCGGTCCGACGGTTGACGCTCCTGATGTCGCCGTTGATGGCCGTGTAGGCCTTGCTCTCGTTGCCGTCGTCGACAACGCCGGCGAGGAACGTGTTCATCCGGATGTCGACGTTACCGTCGCTGTCCGGCTCGGCGAGGATCGCCGTCTCGTAGTTGTTCCGGTCCTCCTCACCGACGACGATGAGAACGAAGTCGAGGTCGTTGGAGTCGACCGAGATAGTCGCCTCCGAGTCGCCCTCCGGGCTCTGGATGTCGCCGCGCTTGACGGTGTAGGCGTCCGACGTGAACTCGGCGTCATCGGAGATCTCTTCTTGGACCTGGATGGACGCGTTGTCGGACGCGGTCGTGTCCGTCGGCGAGAGGTCGAACGAGTAGTTGCCCGTCTCCTCGAAGTCGAACTGGATGTTGTCGTCGCTGTCGAGGTTGCGGACGATGACCGACTCGTCACTCGGGGAGCGGTCCGTGTTGATGTCGTCGCTCGTGCTGTTCGCGATGACGTCCTCGAGCTCGCCCTGACTGAAGTTGTCAGAGTCGACGTAGATGTCGTAGTC
>PXQM01000063.1 GCA_003021325.1 Halobacteriales archaeon QH_10_70_21 | reverse complement strand
GCAACCGTATGAGCGACAACACGCCAGTCGTCGTGAGGGCGTACCGGACCCCGTTCGGGAAGGAGGACGGCGTCTTCTCGGAGGTTCGCTCCGAAGACCTCTCCATCCCGCTTATCAACGAGATACTCGGCGAGACCGGCCTCACCGGCGCCGAGGTCGACGACCTCAAGTGGGGGTGTGCCCAGCAGCGCGACGAGCAGGGCAACAACGTGGCCCGCGTTATCGCGCTGATGAGCGAACTGGGCGAGAAGACGCCGGCGACGACCATCAACCGCTGGTGTGCCTCCTCGGCGGAGGCGGTCATCAACGCCGCCGACGCGGTCCGGGCCGGCCAGCGCGACTGCATCATCGCCGGCGGCGTCGAGTCGATGTCGCGGGTGAAGATGGGCCAGAACAACGAGATCCACCCCGGGCTCGACGACCACCACAACATCGCGGCGCTGCAGATGGGCATCACCGCCGAGGAGGTCGCAGAGCGCTACGACGTCTCCCGCGAGCAGCAGGACGCCTACGCGGCCCGCTCCCAGCAGCGCGCCTGCGCAGCCACCGACGAGGGTCGCTTCGACGACGAGATCGTCCCCATCCAGGGCCACGACGACAGCGAGGAGGTCATCGTCGAGGAGGACGAGGGGCTCCGCCCCGGCACCACGACGGAGAAGCTCGCCGAACTCCCGACCGTCTTCAAGGCCGACGGCACCGTCACGCCGGGCAACGCCTCCCAGACGACCGACGGCGCCGCCGCGCTGCTGGTCACCTCGCGGGCCTTCGCCGAGGAGCACGGCCTCGAGGAGCTGGCTGAAATCGGCAACAACGCGGTCGCCGGCGTCGAGCCCGAGGTGATGGGCATCGGCCCCATTCCAGCCTGCGAGAACCTCTTCGAGCGCTCGGGCACCACCGCCGACGACTACGACCTCGTCGAGCTGAACGAGGCGTTCGCCTCGCAGTGTTACCACTGCCAGCAGCAGCTCGGCTTCGACGACGACATCTACAACGTCAACGGCGGCGCAATCGCCATCGGGCACCCGCTGGGCGCCTCCGGCGCGCGCCTGCCCGTGACCCTCATCCACGAGATGAACAAGCGCGACGACGCCGAGCGCGGCATCGCCACGGAGTGTGTCGGCTTCGGCCAGGGCGCCGCCATCGAGTTCCACGTCGACTGACGCGCCGCTCGCCGTTTCGTTTTTCCCCGCGGCCGCCGGCAGCGCCACCGTTTTGACCCCGACGACCCACGTTGCGTCCGATGGACGTTGCCGACAGCGACCTCGGGGTCTACGCCGTCTCCGGCGCCTTCGCCGTCCTGGTGTACCTGGTGGCGCTCGCCGTGCTGGCCTTCGCGACCGACGTCGGCCTCACGGTGGGCACCACGGCGACGCTGACCGGCGGGTTCCTGCTGTTCATGGGCTCGTACGTCGCCGCGATGGTCATCTACCGCGGCGTCGAGGACGGGGAGCCGGTCGAGTAGCGCCGCCCTGCGCGCCGCTCGCCGTCGCTCACTCCCGTGGGACGCTTATGTCCCGCATCCTCGCGCCACACTCCGGACAGGTCGCCGGCTGTCGGTCGGCCTCGATACGGGTGGCGTACGCCACACACTCGTAGGTGTACGGGACCCCGGACGACGCAAGCACCACAGAGAGCGAAGCGATCGAGGAGCGCAGCGAGTCCCGGGAGTCGAGAGCGCCGAGGGCTTTCTGGACCCCGGAACCTCTTATCTGAACACTACCTCCGGCACCGGGGGAAAGACGTAGGTTATCGTTTTACACGGGGGCTCTCGGGAGGGCTACAGCTCGCCCTTCGTGCTCGGCGTGTCGCTGCGGCGGTCGTCGGTTCGCGTCGCGTCGTCCAGCGTCCGCGCCAGCGTCTTGAACAGCGCCTCGACCTCGTGGTGGGCGTTCTCGCCCTCGACCGAGAGGTGCAGCGTCAGCCCGCCGTTCATCGCCAGCGACTCCGCGAAGTGTCTCGCCATGTCGCTGGTGAACCCGCCGACCTCGGGCTGGGAGAACGAGCCCTCGAAGTAGAACCGGGGGCGCCCGGAGACGTCGACGACGGCCTCGGCGACCGCCTCGTCCAGCGGCACCCGCCGGTCGGCGTACCGGACGATGCCGCGCTTGTCGCCGAGCGCCTCCTCGAGAGCCGCGCCGAGCGTGATGGCCACGTCCTCGACGGTGTGGTGGTCGTCGACCGCCAGGTCGCCGTCACAGCGGACCGTGAGGTCGAAGAGGCCGTGCCTGGCGACGGCCTCGAGCATGTGGTCGAAGAAGCCGATGCCGGTGTCGACGGTGCTGTCGCCGTCGCCGTCCAGCGCGAGGGTCACCTCGACGTCCGTCTCCGCCGTCTCGCGCGTCACGGCCGCCGTCCGGTCGCTCATACCCACCAGTTCTCGTGCACCCATAAGGCGGTTGCGGCGTCCGGAGCCAGCCAGCACCCCTCGAGCGGTCGTCCGGGTCGGACGGCCGCCCGACGTACGTCTGACTGGAGCTTTTACCCCCTGCGACGCAAGGACAGCGGGCATGAGCGCACGGAACCTGCTCCCGGCGGCGGCAGAGCTCGCCAAACCGGTCGCGTCGGCCGTGCCGCCGACCACACGCGAGGGCCTCTACGCGCGGGTGGTGCTCGTCTACGTACGGGGCCGACAGCGGCTCGCCTCGCTCCGTCGGTGATAGCGCTACCCGACCGGGAGGCTCGTCGCCCCGTCCCCGGCCATCCGGGCCTCGGGTCGTTTCCTGCGGGGATGCAGTCGGCACACCGGCGCCGGCCGTTCACCGGCGTTCGTAGGCCAGCCAGTACGAAAGCGGGAGCGTGACCAGCAAAATCCCCCCTGTCCCCAGCAGCCGGCTGGACACGTCCGGAGGGGACACCTGGGCGGCGATGTCGAACCCGAGCACGATGAGGCCGGATTCGAACAGCACGAAGCGCGACCGGTTCGACGGACTCACTGCCTGGATACCGGTCACCCGGGGAGATAGCTCCATCGAAGAGTTTCCACGCACGGTTCAACGGTCGGTCCGGTAGTGTCGCCGCGAAACCGGTGCTCTCGCGTGCCCGTCCGGACTACTCGCGGTGCAGGTGACAGTTCGCATGGTGGACGGCGTCACCCTCGCCGACATCGTACTCGGGGACCTCGCGGGCGCAGATGCTGGCCTCGGCGAAGGACTCCTGCAGCAGCTCGTCCGCCGCCTCGAGGTCGCCCCCGACGACGAGGTCCAGCGCCTCGTCGACGATGTCGCCGGCCTCGCCGCGGACGTCGACGCCCTCGAAGTACGTCATGCGGAGGTCCCGCCGCAGGTCGGCGACGTCGCGCTCCTCGTCGGCCTCGGCGGCGTCGATGGCCGGCGCGCGCCGGTCGACGGCGCGCGTGAACGCCCGGACCGCGTCCCACTCGGGCTCGTCGAGGTCGTACTCCGGCGGCGCGATGAGCTTCGGACACCGCGTCCGGAACCGGCACCCCGAGGGCGGGTCTATCGGCGAGGGAACGTCGCCCTCCAGCAGGTCCCGGGTCTCCGTCGCCCGCGGGTCCGGCGTCGGAATCGCCGACAGCAGCGCCTCGGTGTAGGGGTGCTGTGGGTCCTCGAACAGCGCCTCCTTGTCGGCGAGCTCGACGATCTCGCCGAGGTACATCACCGCGACCCGGTCGGCGATGTACCGGATGACGCTGAGGTCGTGGCTGATGAAGAGGTAGGTGAGCCCGAACTCGTCCTGCAGCTCGTTCATGGTGTTCAGGACCTGCGCCTGGATGGAGGCGTCGAGCGCGCTCGTCGGCTCGTCGCAGACGATGAAGTCCGGGTTCACCGACAGCGCGCGGGCCAGGTTGATTCGCTGGCGCTGGCCGCCGGAGAACTGGTGGGGGTAGCGGTTGTAGTGCTGGGGGTCCAGCCCGACCTTCCCGAGCAGTTCCCGGGTGCGTTCCTCCCGGCCCTCGTCGTCGAGCATCCCGTGGGCCTCCATCGGCTCCTCGATGATGGGTCCGACCTTCATGCGGGGGTCCAGCGACGACTGGGGGTCCTGGAAGATGATCTGCATGTCCTTCCGCATCGTCCGGAGCTCCTCGCCGCCGGCCTCGGCGAGGTTCCGGCCCTTGAACCGGACGTCGCCGTCGGTCGGTTCGATGAGTTTCAACAGCGTCCGGGCGAGCGTCGACTTCCCGCAGCCCGACTCGCCGACGAGCCCGAGCGTCTCGCCCTTGTGGATGTCGAAGCTCACCTCGTCGACGGCCCGAACCCACTGGCGGTCGATGGTGGGTCTGGGGAGGCCGCCGTTGCGCTCGAGCCGTAGCCCGCCGAGGAACCCCTCGTTGTTGCTGAAGTACTTCTTGAGGCCGTCGACCTGGACGAGCGGGTCGCCGAAGCCCGGCTCCTCGCTCGTGGTCGCGGCGTCGCGGTCGGTGCTCATCGGTCGTCACCCTCCCCGGAGGTGAGCGTGGCCTCGAACCCGCCGCCGGTCTCGGACTCCAAGGGGGGGCTCTCGTCGTAGCCGACGTCGAAGGCGTCGTCCCGGAAGCAGGCCACGCGGTGGTCGCCGGACGCCGCGGACTCGCGGGTGTCCGGGTGGACCTCCGCACAGACCTCCCTGGCCTCGGGGCATCGCGGGTGGAACCGACAGCCAGAGGGCGGGTTGATCGCCTCCGGCATCACGCCCCCGATGGACTCCAGCTCCTCGACGGTGCGGTCCGGCCGCGGCAGCGAGCCCAGGAGTGCGTCGGTGTACGGGTGCTTCGTGTCGTGGAACAGGTCGTCGACGGGCGCCTGCTCGACGATTTCGCCGAGGTACATCACGTTCACGCGGTCGCAGATCTCGGCGACGACGCCCATGTCGTGGGTCACCCACACGAAGCTGGTGTCGTACTCCGCCTGGAGGTCGTCGACGAGGTTGAGAATCTGTGCCTCGACGGTGACGTCCAGCGCCGTCGTCGGCTCGTCGGCGATGATGAGGTCCGGCTCGCAGGCCAGCGCCATCGCGATGAGGACGCGCTGGCGCATCCCGCCGGAGAACTGGTGAGGGTAGTCGTCGTACCGCTGTTCGACCTCCGGGATGCCGACGTCCCGCAGCGTCTCGACTGCGATTTCGCGGGCCTCCGTCCCGGTGACGCCCCGGTTGAGTCCGATGAACTCCTCGATCTGGCTCCCGACGGTGTAGACCGGATTGAGCGACTCCATCGGGTCCTGGAAGATGATCGCGATCGCACGGCCGCGGATCTGCGTCCGCATCTCGGAGGCGGTGAGCATCTCCTCGCGCTCGGTCCGCTCGTCCGGCCCGGTCGCCTCCTCTTCCTCGAGGCCGAACAGCAGCTTGTCCTTGAACCGGATTTCGCCGCCGACGATGGCGCCCGGTTCCTCGACGAGCCGCATCAGCGACTGGACCGCGACGCTCTTGCCGGCCCCGGATTCGCCGACGAGCCCGACGATCTCGCCCCGGCGCACGTCGAAGCTGATCCCGTCGACGGCGCGAACGACTCCCTCTTCGGTGAAGAACTGCGTCTTCAGGTTCTCGACTTCGAGGATTGTCTCTCTGGTGCTCATGTCAGTTCTGGATCCGCGGGTCGATGGCGTCTCGCAGACCGTCGCCGAGCAGGTTGAAGCCGACCACGGTAATCAGGATACAGAGGCCTGGGAAGACGCTGAACCACGGGTTCGGCAGCATCAGGTTCCGAGCGTTGTTCAGCATCTGGCCCCAGGAGGCCTTCGGCGGCTGAGCGCCGTACCCGAGAAACGACAGTCCGGCGATAATCAGGATGGCGATCCCGATCTGCAGCGTCGCCTGCACGAGTACGGGCGCGAAGCTGTTCGGGATGACGTGCCGGAGGATTATCCACCGGTCCTTCACGCCGGCCGCCCTGGCGGCCTCGATGTACTCCTCCTCGCGGACGGCGAAGACGCGCGACCGGATGAGGCGGGCGAACGTCGGGATGGTCGCGATACCGACCCCGACCATCGCGAAGGTCAGTGCGTTGTTCCGCTCGGGGTCCAGGGCGGCGACGAACGCGATGACCAGGATGAGAAACGGGATGGCGTACAGCGTCTCGACGGCGCGCATGAGGACGTCGTCGATCCAGCCGCCGTAGTAGCCGGCGACGGCACCGGTCAGTGTTCCGCCGACCATCCCGAGCACGGTCGAGACGAACCCGACCGTGATGGCGATCCGGGTGCCGTAGAACAGCCTGACGGCCACGTCACGCCCCCGGAAGTCCGTTCCGAGCGGGTGTGCGAGCGTGGTCTGGCTCGCGTCGTAGAACGTGTTGCCCACGCCGTACGGCGGGAGGTTCGTCTCGGCGTGCGGGCCCCGCGTCGGGTGGTACCAGTACGTCTCGGCGAACCAGTAATCGAGGAGGACGGCGTCGATAGTCGCGTGATTATACCGAGCCCGAACATAGCGGTCGGGTCGCGCCGGAGCTGGGTGAGCGTGTACGAGAGACCGACCCGCGCCTCGACCTCCTCCCGTTCGAGGCCGCCGCTGCCGTCGCCGCCCCCCGTGGACGTCCGCGTCGTGGGGCCGCCGGTGTCGTCGCCGGACATCTCAGGTCTCCTGCTCCCCGTAGCTCACGCGGGGGTCGACGTAGGCGTACGAGATGTCGGTGATGATGACGCCGATCACGAACACGAGCCCGAAGACGATGGTGGTCCCCATGATGAGCGGGTAGTCCAGCGCCTGTATGCCCTGGATTATCAGCCGGCCCATCCCGTTGATTTCGAAGACGGTCTCGGTCAGAACCGCGCCGCCGATGGCCGCCGTCAGCTGCAGGCCGACGATGGTGATAACCGGCAGCTGGGCGGGGCGGAACGCGTGCTTGCGGAGTATCTTCCTGTCGGAGACGCCGTAGGCGCGGGCGAGCTGGACGTACTCCTGGGAGAGCTGCTCGAGCATCGCCGACCGTTCGATCCGCGTGATGGCCGCCATCTGGAGCGTCCCGAGCGCGATGGTTGGCATTATCAGGTGGTGTATCGCGGTCGTGAACACGTCCCACTGGGTCGAGGCCCCGTCGACGCTCTCGGGCGACGCCCACGGCAGCACCAGGTTCGACGCCGGGAACCATCCGAGGTAGAACGCGAAGACGATGATGAGGAGCAGCCCGATCCAGAACGAGGGCGTCGAGACGCCGACGAGCGCGACGACCCGGGAGACGTGGTCCGTCGGCTTGTTCCGGCGGTACGCCGAGATGACGCCGAGCGGGACGGCGGTGACGATGGCGAACGTGAACGCCGACCCCATCAGGAGCAGCGTGACCGGCAGCCGCTCCATGATTTTCTGGGAGACCGGCGCGCCGTACTTGAGGCTCCGGCCGAGGTCGACGCCGAACTCCGGAACGACGTACGGGAACGAATCGACCGTCGACAGCCAGATCGGCGAGACGTCGCCGATGTAGTTGATGTACCGGAGCCACAGCGGC
>PXQM01000062.1:3445-11201 GCA_003021325.1 Halobacteriales archaeon QH_10_70_21 | reverse complement strand
TGAGGGGCGCCTGCCCGGAGGCGAAGTACTCGATGCTGGCGTTGTAGCCGTTCTGCTCGCTGTGGACGGAACTATCGCCGGGATAGTGGTCCGTCTGCTCGGGCAGGTTGACGACGAACTCGACGTCGCCGTCCGAGGTGTTGCAGGTGGGCGTGTTCTCGGGGTCGTGCTGGTCGGCGGCGACGGTGCCGGCCGCCGCAACCAGCGTCGCGCCCCCGACCATCGAGACTACCACCAGGACGGCCAGAAGCGTCCTCAAGAGCTGTTTCGTACTCCGTGCCATATCCGGCGGTGTTTCCCTTCAAACGAATACCGTCTGTGCTGGGAATCTACAGCCATTTATATGGGTCGACCGTGTGGAGCGGTCCGGGCGGGGGCCTGCGCCGCTGCAGTACCCGGGGTTTCGGACCCCGACGACGGTGGCCGGTGCCGACCGTGTTTTCCGGCTGGCGCCCCTACGAAGGTCGATGACAGGCCGAGACGGGACCGGGGACGGACGGGAGCGCCCGGCGAGGGAGAACGGACACCGGGACTCGCCGACCGACCTCGCGGTCGAGCCGTTCTCGCCGGCGGCCGCAGGGCCCGAGCGGCTCGACGACCGGGCCACGGGGACTGCGATAGAGGTCGAGGGGTTGACCAAGCGGTTCGGCGAGGGCGACGACGCGGTCGTCGCCGTCGACGACGTCTCCCTCTCGGTCGAGACCGGGTCGGTCGTCGGGCTCCTCGGCCCCAACGGCGCCGGCAAGACGACGCTCATCAAGTCCGTGCTGGGGATGGTGCTGCCCGACGAGGGGACGGTCCGGATACGCGGCGTCGACGTGGCCGAGCGACCGCGAGCGGCCTACGCCCACGTCGACGCGATGCTCGAGGGCGCGCGCAACGACTACTGGCGGCTGACCGTCCGAGAGAACCTCCGGTACTTCGCGACGGTCGGCGGACTCGACCCCGACTCCGTGGCCGACCGCCACGACCGCCTGCTCGACCAGCTCGAGCTGGCCGCGAAGGCCGACACCCCGGTCAGAGAGCTCTCCCGCGGCATGAAACAGAAGGTCTCGCTGGCGAGCGTCCTCGCCGGCGGCGCCGACGTCGTCTTCCTCGACGAGCCGACCCTCGGGCTCGACGTCGAGAGCTCCCGGACCCTCCAGCGCGAGCTGCGCCGGCTGGTCGAGGCCGAGGGCCTCACCGTCTTCATCAGCAGCCACGACATGGACGTCGTCGAGACGGTCTGCGACCGTGTGCTCGTGATGGCCGACGGTCGCATCGTCGCCGACGACGGCGTCGAGGCGCTGCTCCGCCGGGCGGCCGCCGAGCGGGTCGCCGTCACCAGCCCCGACCTCGACGACGCCGCAATCGCGGCCGTCAGGGAGGGCTTCGAGGTCACTGCGGTCGAGCACCGGGACCACGGCGCACGCATCGAGGTCGCGGCCGCTGGCGACCAGCTCTACGGGCTGATGGAGCGGCTCGCGGCGGCGGGCGTGACGCCCGAGTGCGTCCGGACCGTCGAGCCGGACCTCGAGGACGTCTTCGTCGGCCTGACGGGCCTGGAGGGAGAGCGATGAGCACCGGCCGGGAGCCGCCGACCGGGCGACGCGAGGCCGGGTACCGGAACCTGGCGAAGGCCGTCCTCTACCGGGAGTACCTGCTTTTCGTCCGGTACCCCGCGAACGCGCTGGGCGGTATCGTCATCTCGCTTTTCTTCTTCGGCGTGCTGTTCTACGGCGGCCGGATGCTGGCAGGGCAGGCACTGGCCGACTCCATCGAGGGCATCGTCGTCGGCTACTTCCTGTGGACGCTGTCGGTCGGTGCCTACTCCTCGATATCGAACGACATCGGCAGCGAGGTCCAGTGGGGCACCCTCGAGCGGCACGTGATGACGCCGTTCGGGTTCGCGCCGGTCGCCCTCCTGAAGGGCGCCGCCAAGGTCGTCCGGACGTTCCTGCTGTCGGCGGTCATCCTGGCGGCGATGCTGCTGCTCACCGGGACGTCCCTCGAACTCCACGTCGTCACCGTCGTCGTCGTGGCGACGCTGAGCATCCTCTCGGTGCTCGGGCTCGGCTTCGCTGCCGGCGGCATCACCGTCCTCTACAAGCGCATCGGCAACTGGCTGAACCTGATACAGTTCGGCTTCGTGGTGCTCATCTCGGCGCCGGTGCTGGAGCTGCCGTGGATGACGCTGCTTCCGCTGGCGCACGGCAGCGCGCTCCTCCAGCGGGCGATGGTCGACGGCGTCCGGCTGTGGGAGTTCCCGCCGGCCGACCTGGCGCTGCTTTTCGTCGTCGCCGTCGGCTACCTCGGCTTCGGCTACGCGGTCTTCCAGGCGTCGACCCGGCGGGCGCGACGGCTCGGCGTCCTCGGGGACTACTGATACCGCCGGACGCCGCTGCTCGTATCGGCCCCCGGTCTCCACCTGCCCCGGTTCGGGCTTCCACGAGAGCCGTCCGGCAGGACGACGGTCAGTCGGCGAAGTAGCTCGTGAAGAAGCCCGAGAGGAACGCCGAGACCGCGACCGCCAGCGCCACGTCGGTCAGGTCGTACTCGTCGCCGTCGTCGGCGGCTCCGACCGTGACGGCGACGCTGATGGCGAGCGAGACGATACCGTTGATGGTGTGCTTGCCGAGCGAACCCATACTCCCGTTGTTCGCCGCCGCCGACAAGAGGATTTGGCTCCCGGCGGCGCCGTCGGGATGTCCGCGACCCGACGATTCAACGGGCTCCGGGCCCTCCTTCCGACGATGACCGAACGACGGGTCCTCTCCGACGCCGACCGCCGGAAGGTCGACGACAGCCCGGACGGCTCGTTCTACGAGGCGCCACGCTTCGTCACCCACGCCGACGACGGCTTCTGCGAGCGGCTGACCGAGCTGTACGCCGAGGCCATCCCGGCCGACGGCCGCGTCTTCGACGCGATGAGCAGCTGGGTCTCGCACCTCCCCGACGCCGACTACGAACGGGTGGTCGGCCACGGCCTCAACGCGTCGGAGCTGGATGCCAACGACCGTCTCGGGGAGTGGTTCCTCCAGGACCTCAACGACGAGCAGGCGCTCCCGCTGGAGACCGACGCCTTCGACGCCGTCCTGTGCGCGCTGTCCGTCCAGTACCTCCAGTACCCGGCGGCTGTCTTCTCGGAGTTCGCCCGGGTGCTGGACGCGGACGGGGTCCTCGTCGTCAGCTTCACGAACCGGATGTTCCCGACCAAGGCGGTCCGGGCCTGGCGGACGGCCTCGATGGCGGGTCGCGAGTCGCTCGTCCGCTCGTCCGTCGACGCGACGGACGCCTTCGAGGCGGTCCGGGTCGTCCGCGACCGCCCCGAGAGCGACCCGTTCAGGGCGGTCGTCGCGCGCCGCTGACCGGCTCGGAAAGCCTCAAACGACCGGAGTCCAACGTACGCGCGTGAAGCGCTCGCTCCTCGTCTACGACGGCAGTAACGCCCTCTTCCGGACCGCCGCTGCGGCGCTGACCGCCCGCTCGGCGACGGTCCGGGCCGTCCGGTGGGAGTCCGAGCCGGTACAGGCGTTCCTCGAGGCCCAGTTCGGCGACCGGCCCTTCGCGTTCATCCTGGTCGAGGACGACGCCGTCCACGTCGGCGGCGACACCGTCGAGCGGGTGCTCCGGGCGAAAGGGGTCGCCGACCCGGTCGTCGAGGGCCTCGCGCGGGCCTACTCGGCGGCCGCCGGGCCGTTCACCGAGGCCCTCCACGGGCGCCCGGCGGCGGACCTCCACGGGACGTTCGAGCTGTCCTCCGAGGCGGCGGCCCACCTGGAGCCGCTCCGGGCGGTCCAGGAGATACCCGTCGAGGAGGGCTAACCCGCCAGCGCCCGACGGACCGCGTCCTCGACCGTGGTCTGCTCGATCGGGACGACGTCCTGGAGGTCCCGGCTCGGGTCGACGGTCACCGGGTTCCGCATGCTCTCGACGAGCGGCCGCGCGATGGCGTACTGCACGTCGGTCGTCAGGCGGAGCCAGTGCGAGGACAGCTCCGGCGACATCACCGGCACCGGCACGATGAGCACGCGCTTGCCCTTCTCCTCGGCGGTCAGCTCCAACAGCGACTCGTAGGACCACACCGTCGGCGCGCCGATGTCGTAGATGCCGCCCCGGGTCTCCTCGACGTCGAGCACGCCGACGAGGTACGAGACGGCGTCGTCGATGCCGATGGGCTGACACGGCGTCCGGACCCACTTCGGCACCGTCATCACGGGCAGCCGGTCGGTCAGGTCGTCGACGATGCGGAAGCTCGCGCTTTCGGCGCCGATGATTATCGCCGCCCGGAGGACCGTCAGGTCGAAGTCGCCGCTCTCGAGGACGGACTCGACCTCCCGACGGGAGGCCAGGTGCGGCGAGAGGTTCCGCTCGTCGCCGCTGATGCCGCTCAGGTAGACCACGCGGTCGACGCCGGCCGCCGACGCCCGCTCGCGGAACCGGCGGGCGTAGGTCCGGTCCAGCTCCGCGAAGTTCTCCGCGGTCAGCGAGTGAATCAGGTAGTAGGCGGCGTCGATGCCGTCACAGAGCCCCGACAGCGTCGCCGGGTCCTCCAGGTCGCCCTCGAAGACGTCGACGCCCTCGGGGAACGACGCGCTGCTCGCGCTCCGTGAGAAGGCAACGACCTCGTGGTCCGCCGCCAGGAGTGCCTCGACCAGCCGACTCCCGACGAACCCGGTCGCGCCGACGACGAGTACGCGCATTGTCCGGGGTAGGCGCCGACGGCAAAAGGGCCTTCCGTCGCCTACCGGAGCCGGAGGGCGGCGGCAACGAGCCCGCGCCGGCCGCGGCCAGCGCGCCGGGCAGCCTCGCCCCGCCGTCAGGGGTCGCCCGCAGGACCGACAGCCCGGCCGAAAGCGACGGGACCTGCACCCGGAGGCGGTCGCCGACGGTGCTGATTGCGAGGTCGACGCCGTCCACCGTCACCGAGAGGTTTGCCGTCACGTCCAGGGGCGGCCCCTCGCGGGCGACGCCCGCGACGACCGCACCCAGGTTCGGCGGGACGCCGCTCGCCGTGCTCACTCTCGCTCTTCCGTGGTGATGGTGAGGGTGCCGTCCACCTGCCAGTAGGCGTGCTCGGCGTCCTCACCCGCCTTGCTCGGCACTCCGACCTCCATGTCCTCGAACTCGTAGGTGATGACGGCCCCCCGGCCGGTCAGCCGGTCGTAGAGGCTGATGGCCAGTTCGGGCCAGCTGGTCGTTTCGTCGATGCGCTCTTCCGGGGGAGAATCGGTTTCGCTCACGTCCGTGTGTTGGTCGAATACGGCTTAGGCTTTTGTCAAGGGGAAATCCGTGTGGCTCTTTCCCACGCTCCCGACGACGGCGACGACGCCTTCCCGACCACTACCGGCTCCCTCGGGTCTGCCGGACCGCGTCTCCGAACTGCTCGTCGCCCCGAAGCAGGTGCCCGAGGAGCTCTCCGACGAGCACCAGCGCGGCCGCGAGCGCAACGACGCCGCCGACCCCGAGGCCGGCGGCCAGCCCGGTCACCCCGCCGACGGCGCCGGCCGCGACGTCGACGAGCAGCGACTGGCCGGGCGTGTCGCAGAACGGCACCCCGACCATGCGCGGGGCAGGTCCTGGAGCCACCTCCCGTTTGTGGTCGCGACCCTGGTCGACGCGCCGGTATCGGCCCGAGCGACGACCGCGGACGGTCACACTGACGCCTTCAGCTCCAGCAGGTAGCCGAACGGGTCCCTGACGTAGACGGACGGCGCGCGCCCGGTCGCGCCCAGCGGCTCGTCCAGCTCCACCTCGACGTCGACGTCGTTTCCAGCCAGCCGCTCGGTTATCGCCTCGCGGTCGGCGTCCAGCCGGAGGGCGACGTGGTTGAACCCGTCCCCCGACGGTGCCTCGAACGCCCCGGTCGGCCAGAGGTGGATTACGTGCCCGGGCGCGAGCCGTACGTCGAAGAACGACTGCTCGTCGTCGCGGAACCGTTCGAGCCCCTCGATGTCGAACCCGAGCCGGTCGCCGTAGAAATCGGTCGCGTCGTCGACGCTCTCCGTCGGAATCCGGAGGTTGACGTGGTCGATGGCTTCGACGTCCATACGGGCTCCTGGCTCGCCGGCTGCATAACGCCAGCGGCGGCGTACTGCCCCTCCTGATTCGGCAGGAGCGCCGGGCAGTTCGGCGGGGTCGGACGCCGGGACGTCGACACCTGGACAGTGCCGTCGAAAGGGGTCACGGCGGTCCGTATCAGTCGTCCGCGCCCGGCGCCGACTCCTCGCTCCGGCCGGCTGCGGTGCTGATGGTGCCGGCCGTCTGCCGGAGTAGGACCTGGAACGACTCCCGGCGGGAGACGAACAGGCCCACCGCGAGGACGACGTAGAGGGCGCTGTAGGCGATGAGCAGTTCGTACGACGACAGCGGGAGGACGACGTCCCGGATGATGAGGAACTCGAAGAGGACCTGCGAGCAGAACAGCACGAGGATTACCAGCGCCTCCCGGACGGAGATTTCGAAGTTGACGAGCACCGAGATGGCGAACAGCGACTGGGCGGCCGTCAGCCAGATCTCGCCGGCCTGCTTCTGGTCGAAGGGCAGCGCGCCGTACCGGCCGAGCGCCAGCGAGTAGACGACGACGAGCGTCCCGATGAGCAGCGTCCACTGGTTGAGCTTCGAGGAGATGAGCGCGTTGAACCCCGCCGTCGACCGGGCCTTGTTCACCAGGTAGAGGACGACGATGAGCTCGGGCGACTCCGACGCCAGCGGCGCGATCCACTGTATCATGAAGAAGGAGGGGATGCCGGCCGCCGTCCCGAGTTCCTCGAGCCCGTGGGCGAACGGCTCGACCGCGATGAATATCAGCAGCCCGGAGTAGGTGAAGAGGCCGATGACCGTCGCTATCCGCCGCGCTTTCGGGAGGGTCTGGAGGTAGGCCGGTACGCCGACGTGGTGGGTGTCGGGGTCGATGTCGCCCTTCAGGATGACGAGGATGTAGGCGACGTAGATGCCGACCAGCACGGCCATGTCGAGGGCGTCGATGCCGCCGCCGACCGGGACGAGGAACGCCCACGCCGTCGCCGCGAGCAGGAAGACCACCTCGAGGCCGATGGCGCGGTCCAGCGCGACGGTGTCGGCGAGGAAGCCGGGGCGCCTGACGACCGCAGGGTCGGCGTCGGAGCCGGCCCGATAGACGGTGAACAGCGCGATGCCGGCCCAGCCGATGCCGATGAGGATGCGGTTGGCGCCGGTCATGTTGGCGACCGCGAGGTTGCCGGCCTCGATGCCGCGTTCGGTGCCGGCGAAGGCGCCGGCGTTCCAGGCGTACAGCGCGTCGACGGCGTACTCGGGGGCGACCGCGAGCACCGCCAGCACCGCGATGGCGAACGACCGGGGAACGTCCTTCTCGGCGGTCTCGGCCCCCCACGCCAGGAGGAAGGAGGCACCCAGCACGGCGATGCCGCTCAGAGCGACGATACCGCCCGTTGGGAGCGACGAGACGAACGCCGGCGGTGCGTCGACCGCACCCGGGGCCAGGAGGGCCAGCAGTGACGGAATCCCCGTTTCGGCGAGCCAGACGACGACCCACGGTAGCGTGAGGGCGAACGCGGCCGCGAGCGCCTTCAGCGAGCTTCGCTTCATGATTTCGAGCAGTTTCTATTCGTTCGGAACCCCGGGTAGATGATATCGCTTTCGACTCCGCCCCGCCGCCGGCGGGGACGACGCGTTGGACCCCTACTCGCCGTCGTCGCCGAAGGTGGCGTCCGCGTCCGCCGGGGTGTCGAAGTCGTGGAAGTGTCCGCCCTTCTCCTTCGAGCGGACGTTCAGCGCC
>PXQM01000062.1:0-3308 GCA_003021325.1 Halobacteriales archaeon QH_10_70_21 | reverse complement strand
CGACGCCGAAGCTCTCGACCTGTCGCCGCGCCGTCTCGAGGAACGCCGTCCCGTCCTGGGACCCGACGCCGAGGTAGCTGAACAGGTGCGCCTTGTGGAGCCACGTGTCGTCGGTGTCGAAGACGACCGTCTCCAGGCCGTTCTTCTGGGCGAACAGCGCCGCACTCAGGCCGGCGGGGCCGCCGCCGCCGACGATTACGTCGACCATGGTACCGGTTCGGTCGCCAGCCAATTAGTCGTTGGCACCCGGTCGTTCGGCTCGCGGGCTCCGTGCCGCCGGGGAGCGCCCCCCGTCCGGGGCGAGGGTCACCGCCAGGCGTGCAGCACCGGGGCCTCGCTGCGCGGCATCGAGAGCCAGCTATCGTCCCGCGTGACGTTCGCGATGACCACGCGGGCGTCGGAGCCGTCCCGGTCGATGGCCGCCACTACGGAGTCGTCGTCCGGCGTCGTCTCGGTCTCCGGGGAATCGTCCCCATCCATGTGCGCTACTCGTTAACAATAGACAATAAGATTTGCGCAGGACTCGGCGGTCGTGGCGGTGGAACGCGGCACGTCCGGCCGCGTGGCGTCTTCGACGAACACGTCGTCGGGCGTGGCGACGGGCGCGTCCGTCACCCCGCCGCCCTCATCGCGGAGTCCACGCTCGAGGGTCCGGAGGGTCACGGTCCCGGCGGCGCCTCCCATTGTCGACGGGTGGACTCCGGGTCGCCCTCGTCGCCACGCCCTACTCCGGCGGCAGAAACGGGTACGACTGCCGCTGTCCGGTCGAGTTGCGCGCGATAATCCGGGCGACCGCGCTCACCGCCCCGTCGGCGCGCTCCTCGCGGCCGGCCTCGTAGCCCAGCACGGTCATGTCCAGGCAGGCCCGCAACGGCTCGTTTGCGGCGAAGCGGTACCGGTCGGCGGGCGGTCCCAGGTCGACCGGGTCCGTCGTCCGGAGGTGGTGCTCGACGAAGAGGACGCCACCCGGCGTCAGCGCCGCCTTTATGTCCGGCAGGCGGTCGACCGCGCGGTAGAAGCTGACCGTGACGACGTCGTAGGCGTCGGCCGGGAAGGCGTACTCGTCGAGGTCGGCCCGAACCGGGTTGAGCCGGTCGGCGACGCCGCGGTCGACTGCGTTCTCCGTGGCAATTTCCAGCCCCGCCCGCGACCGGTCGACGGCGTCGACCTCGTAGCCGTGCTCGGCCAGGAAGACCGCGTTGCGCCCCGTGCCGGCCGCGACGTCCAGCGCCCGCCCGTCCGGGAGCCGGTCGACGTACCGCTCGAGGAGGCCGGCCGGGTCGGGGTCGCGGGGGTACTCGCCGCGCCGAAACCGCTCGTCCCAGGTGGTCATACCGGCCCTTCGGGGCGCCGACACAAGAAGGCGGGCCGGCAGGCTACGGGTCGTCGTGGGACGGCGCGGTCTCGGCGACGGGACCTGGTGTTCGACAGCGAGCCGGAAGCACCGCCGGCTGGTACGGCCGCGACGACCGGACCCGGACTCCAGCAGTCCGTCTCAGTCGTCGACCGAAGGGTCGCCCTCCGGGTCGGGGGCCGCCTCGCCGGCGATGCCCGGGGTCGCGGGGCCGGGTCCCCCGGTGACGTCGGCGTCGCGCCACCGCCCCCGGGCGTACCAGAGGTACCCGATGGCCGCACCGGCGACGTTCGACACCGCGAAGGCCAGCCAGATGCCCTCGTAGCCGAGCGGCCGGGCGGCGACCCACGCGAACGGCACCCGGATGACGCCGAGCATGGCGATGGAGACGATGGCGGCCGTCAGGGTGCGCCCGGCGCCGCGGAAGCCGCCCTTGTAGGCGTGGAAGACGCCGGTGAACCCGAAGGTCGGCGCGACGTACCGGAGGAAGAGCCGGCCGATCTCGACCACCTCGGCGTCGGTCATCGGAACCAGGTCCCCGAGCGAGCGGGCCGATCGGAGTGCCTCGAGCCGGTCGCGTTCGGCGGACGAGAGGGCGTCGCCGGGGCTGCTCATCCCGTCCCCGTACGCCCCGCAGCCTAATAAGCCGTGTGCGGTCGGTTGACACGTCCGCGGTTCCGCCCCCGTCGCGCGCGTGAGACGGTAACACTTCTACACAACGCTTTAACTGACTGGTCAGTTAGTAGGTGTACCGTGAGCCGCCCAGCCCCCGCCACGCCCGTCCGTGGTCCGCCGCCGTCCTCCCCCCGTCCGCCCGTGGTGAGCCGGCCATGAGCCGTTCGTGGCTCCGCCGACTGGCCGCGGCGCTGCGCGAGCGGTTCGGGAGCGTCTTCAGGAGCCGCGACGAGTTCGATCTCACCGAGGGCGACGTCGCCCGCCCGCTGTTCTACCTCTCGTTGCCCATCGTGGTCACGAACCTGCTGCAGACGGCCTACAACCTGGTGGACACCATCTGGCTGGGCCGCTACAGCACGGAGGCGCTGGCGGCCATCAGCTTCGCGTTCCCGGTCGTCTTCTTCATCATCTCGCTCGGGCTCGGCATCGCCATTGCCGGCAGCATCCTCGTCGCCCAGAACACCGGCGCCGGGGACGCCGAGCAGGCGGAGTTCGCCGCCTCCCAGACGGTCACGTTCGCCATCATCGCGTCGGTGATACTGGGGGCGTTCGGCTACCTCGCGGTCGGCGACATCCTCGCGTTCCTCGGCGCGACCGGCGAGGTGCTTGACGGCGCGACGGCGTACCTGAAGATCATCTCGCTGGGGATGGTCTTCGTGTTCGCCTTCTTCATGTTCATGTCGCTGATGCGGGGGTACGGCGACACCATCACCCCGATGCTCGTGATGCTGGTGACGGTCGTGGTCAACCTCGTGCTGGACCCGTTCCTCATCTTCGGGTGGGGGCCGTTCCCGGAGCTGGGCGTCGTGGGCGCGGCCTACGCGACCGTCTTCTCGCGGGCGCTGGCGACCGTCATCGGCATGACCATCATGTTCCGCGGGGTCAGGGGCATCGAGATACACCTCGAGCAGATGCGTCCGGACCTCGAGTTCCTGCGCCGGCTGGTCCGCATCGGCGCGCCCGCCTCCGTCGAGGGAACCGGCAACGCCATCGCGATCAACCTGATGCTGATAATCGTGGGGATGTTCCCGACGGCGGTCGTGGCGGCCTACGGCGTCGGCGTGCGACTGTTCTCGGTCATCTTCCTGCCGGCCATCGCGGTCGGCCGGGGCGTCGAGACGATGGCCGGCCAGAACATCGGCGCCGGCCGCGAGGACCGCGCGGCCACGACGACCGACTTCGCCGCCAAGGCCATGTTCGCGGTGCTGGCCGTCGTCAGCGTCGCCGTCTGGGTGTTCGCGGCCGACATCGTCGCCATCTTCTCCGACGACGCCGAGGT
>PXQM01000061.1 GCA_003021325.1 Halobacteriales archaeon QH_10_70_21 | reverse complement strand
CCGACGATGTAAGCACACAGGGAGCGAAGCGACCGAGGAGCCCAGTGAGTCGCGGGAGCCGAGAATGCGAGGGCTTTCTCTGAAACGCTTCTCTGAACACTACCGGCGCGACACAGACAACAGTTAAGGGGAATCCACTCCACCGGCCATTATGGAGTCAGAGTCCGTCCCACAGGAGATTACGACGCTCGTCGGCCGCGAGGTCTACTCGAACAACGGCGTGTTTGTCGGCGAGATCGAGGACCTGCGACTCGACATTGACGCCGAGCGCGTAACCGGGCTCGCGCTCGGCGAGATCAACCGCGAACTGTTCGGCTCGCGCGTCAACGGTGCGAAGGGCGTGCTCATCCCCTACCGCTGTGTCCGGTCCGTCGGCGACGTCGTCCTGGTCAACGACGCCATCGAGCAGCTCACCGAGACCGACGACGAGGAAGCCGCCCCCTGACTACCGGTTCTCGAGCGGCGTCCACGTCCGGTCCCGGTCGCCGACGTACCTGCTCCGGGGGCGAATGAGCCTGTTGTCGTCGAGTTGCTCCAGGGCGTGGGCCGTCCAGCCGCCGACCCTGGCGACGCCGAAGGTCGCCGAGAACAGGTCCCGGGGGACGCCGACGCCGTACAGAAGCGTCGCTGTGTAGAACTCCACGTTCGTCTCGAGGTCCCGGTCGGGCTTGTGCTCCGAGAGCAGGTCGACGGCGGCGTCCTCGACCGTCCGAACCGTCTCGAAGAACTCCTGGCCCGCGTCGCTGCGCTCGAAGAACTCCTCGGCGGCCGCCGAGAGGACGGCCGCCCGCGGGTCCCGCGCCCTGTAGACCCGGTGGCCGAACCCCATCAGGCGCTCGCCGGACTCGAGCCGCTGGCGGAGCCACCCCTCGACGTCGCCCGACGCCTCGATCTCGAGAAGCATGTCGAGCACCGGCCCGGGCGCGCCGCCATGGAGGGGACCCTTCAGTGCGCCGACGGCGCCGGTCACCGCCGAGACGATGTCCGACTCCGTGGAGACGATGGTCCGGGCCGTGAACGTCGAGGCGTTGAACCCGTGGTCGACGACCGTGTTGAGGTAGGTCTCGACGCCACGGACGGCGGCCGCCTCGGGTTCCTCGCCGGTCAGCATGTACAGGTAGTTGGCGGCGTGGCGGAGGTCCGCCCTGGGTTCGACGAACGGCTCGCCCTCCGAGAACCGGTGGTAGGCCGCCACGATGGTCGGGAAGACGGCCACGACGCGCTTTGCCGTCTCGCGGGCGTTGCCGCCACCCCCGAGGTCGGCCGTCGCCGCCCCCATCCGGAGGGCGTCCATCGCGTCGCGGTCGCTCTCGGCGGCCCGGCTGAGCACCTCGAGGACCGCCTCGTCCAGTTCCCGACGGCCCGCGAGGTCCGTCTGCAGCGTCTCGAGTTCGTCGGCGTCGGGCAGCCGGTCCTCGTACAGCAAAAACAGCGTTTCCTCGTAGGTGGCGTTGCCCGCCAGTTCGGCGAGGGGATGGCCGCCGATGACGAGTTCGCCGACCTCGCCGTCGATGTACGACAGGCGGGTCTCGCCGGCGATGGCGCCCTCCAGTCCGGGGTAGTAGTCCGAGTCGTCCGTCATGCCGGCCCGTTCGGGGGCAGTTGGTTTAATTCCTGCAGGATACGTTCCGGGAAGCGGCGTGGGGAACCTGGTGGCGGGAGCGGAGAATACAGCCCCACGCAGGACGTTTCAGGAACCGTTGGAGCCGTCGCTCTCGACGCCCATCGCCTCGAAGAGCTTCGAGCGCACGGCCTGCTCGGTCAGCTCCAGCAGCGTGTCTCGGCTGTCGCCAGATACCTCGAGCCCCGTGAAGATGCCAAGCGGTATCTCCGCGGAGGCGTCCGTCGAGTGGCCGACCGCCTCGCCGACGTCGCCGAAGGCGTCGTGGAGCACGTTGCCGATGTTCATCCGGATGTCCTTCGAGCGGGCCGCCAGATAGATGGTGTCGTCGGCGATGGCGAACACCGCCGACGTGGTGATGCCCTCGAGGTTCAGCAGGTGCTGGGCGGCCTGCGAGAGGGCGTCCCGGTCGCGGATGAAGCCGGCGTTGGACACCAGATGCGACCCCTTGACCTCGCGGTTCCGGATGGCCTCCGCCAGCACGTCCAGCGTCTCGGGGCTCATCGAGGGCGACTCCACCTGCTCGAGGGTGTCGTGGTTGGCGAAGGGGTACAGGTACGCCGCAGCCGTCAGGTCCGCCGGCGTCGTGTCCCGCTTGAAGTCCAGCGTCTCCGCGCGGATGCCGTACAGCAGGGCCGTCGCGACCGCCTCCGGCAGGCTGAGGTCGTACTCCTGGACGTACTTGGTGAGGATGGTCGACGTCGAGGAGACGTTCGGCCGGACGTCCTCGAAGGTCGCGCCGTAGTCGACCTCCGGCTCGAAGTGGTCGATGAAGACGTCGACGTCCTCGTCGACGACCGGCTCGGAGGCCTTCGCACAGTCGACGAGCGCCAGCGTGTCGTACGTCGCGAGGTCGGCGTCGGCCAGCGGCGTCAGCTCGATGCCGAGCAGGTTGACGAACGCGCGGTTCTCCTGGTGGCCGATCTCGCCCTCGTAGAGGATGTCCGCCTCGACGCCGCGCGCCTCGGCGATGGCCTGCAGCGCGACCGCCGAGGCGATGGAGTCCGGCCCCGGGGAGCGGTGTGCGAGGACGGCCAGGGTCTCCCCACTGTCGATGATGTCCGCGAGCTTGGCGGCCCTGTACTCGAGTTCACCCTGCTCGAGGGCCCGCAGCGCCGAGTCCGCGATGACCGCCGAGGGGTTGATGACCACGTCGGCGCCCTGCTCTCTGAGCTCGTCGGCGGTGACCGGGTCCGAGGCACGGGCGATGATGAACTTGCTGTCGGCGTTGGCGCGGATGTTCTGGACGGCGACCTGGTTGGCGTCGACGTCGGAGGACAGGATGAGGATGACGTCGCGGTCGGCGACCGCCTCCACCGTCGCCGCCTCCCTGATGTCGGCGGTCCTGGCGTCGAGGTCCTGGTCCCGCAGTGCCTTGACGCGCCCCTCGTCCTTGTCCAGGATGAGGACGTCCTTCTCGCCAGCCACCAGCTCCTCGGCGACGGCGTGGCCCACGCTACCGCACCCGAGGATGGCGTACGACGACATGGATGCCATCGAGACGGCGCCGTTCATACTACCGGCTCCGAGGGACGGGTCCCACTTAATTCGCCCGTACTCTCCACGGCCGTGGGACCGCACCCCGCTGCCGTACGGGAACGCAACCTATTTGGGGCGACCACGGCTACGTGAAGCCGCAGGGCCGATAGCTCAGTCAGGGAGAGCGACGGCCTCTTAAGCCGTCGGTCGGGGGTTCAAATCCCCCTCGGCCCGTGAATCGAGCCGACGAGCGTAGCGAGTCGGTGCCGCCAACCGGAAGAGGCGGATTTGGACCCTGCCGGTCGCGCGCAGCGAACGAAGTGAGCGAGCACGTCCGGCTCCGGTTCGAATCCCCCTCGGCCCGCTTCTATTCCGAACATCCCGCGGGCCCTGCGGAGCGCCAGCGACGCAGGGCTCGCTCTCCGTGAGGAGCGAAGCAGCCCGGGATTTGAGCCCGGGGAGTCGCAGCCGCGCTGCCGAGCGAAGCGAGGCGAGCAGGACCGTCTCCACCCGGTTCGAATCCCCCTCGGCCCGTACAGCAAACCGGCGAGCGTAGCGTGAGCAGAAGTCGTGCTCCTCGACCCGACTCCGCTCGGAGCACCCCGCGTACCGCCGACCGTCGCGACCGTCAGCGCTCCCAGACGGTCTGGTTGGTCATCTCGAGGACGCGTTCGTCGTCGACGGCTGCGCGACGGCGGGTCGTGACGACGCCTCGGCCGGAATCGGCGACGTGTTTGTCGAGGACGTCGAGGAAGACGTGGAGCGTATCCCCGGGACGAACGGGGGCGGGCAGCCGGACCGACTCGAATCCCCGCGAGGCGACGAGGTCGGAGTCGGCGTAGAACCGCTCGACGACCGGCGGCTGCGTCAGCGCGAGCGTGTGGATACCGCTGGCGATGAGCCCGCCGAACGGGGATTCGGCCGCGGCGTCGGCGTCGGTGTGCATCCCCAGCGGGTCGAACGCCTCGCCGAACGCAAGGACGTCCTCGCGGGTGACCGAGTTCGTTCCGCAGTCGATTGTCTCGCCGACGGTGACATCGTCGAAGGTGCGACGGTCCATGGACGGATGGACGTCCGAGCGCGGATTATCGGTTTCGCACGAGCGGCCGGACGTGGAGTCCTCGCCGGACCGCGTCAGCTGTCGGGGCTGTAGTTCGGCGCCTCGTCGGTGATGACGACGTCGTGGGCGTGGCTCTCGGTCTGACCGGCCGAGGAGACGCGGACGAACTCCGAGCGCTGCTTGAACTCGGGGATGGTCTCGGCGCCGACGTAGCCCATGCCGGACTGCATCCCGCCGACGAGCTGGTGCAGCTCCGAGGCGAGCGACCCCTTGTACGGTTTTGCGGCCTCGATGCCCTCGGGGACGAACTCCTCCCCGTCCTCGTCCTCCTCCTTCAGGTAGCGGTCGCCGCCGCCGTCGTTCATCGCGCCGACGGAGCCCATGCCGCGGTACTGCTTGTAGCGCTTGCCGTTCATCGTGATGACGCGACCGGGGGCCTCGTCGGTCCCGGCGAAGTAGGAGCCGAGCATCACGGCGTCGGCGCCGGCGGCGATGGCCTTGATGGCGTCGCCGGAGTAGATGGAACCGGGCCCGATGCCGACCTTGATGCCGTCGGCGAAGTCGACGATTTCGGCGGCGGCCTCGCGGGTACCGACGTTGCCGACGACGACGTCGGCGTCGACCTCCGCCTTGATGTCGCGAGCGGAGTCGATGACGTCCAGATTGTGCGCGTGGGCGCAGTCGATGAAGAGTACGTCGGCGCCGGCCTCGTCGGCGGCCCGCGCCCGGTCGGTCTCGAAGGGACCGACGGCGGCGCCCGCCACGAGCGACCCGTTCTCGTCTCGCGCGGCGTCGTCGTACTCGCGGCGCGCCAGGATGCCCTGCATGGTGACCAGACCCGTGAGGCGCTCGTCTCCGTCGACGATGGGGACCCGCTCGATTTTGTGCTCGTACATCAACTCCAGCGCCTCGCGTGCGGTGACGTCCTCCGCTGCGGTCACGACCTCGTCGGTCATCGCCTCGCGGACCTCGTCGCGCCGGAGACACCCTTCCGTTCCATCATCACATCGACGTTGCGGACCGTCTGGTCGGGGTCGGCGGTCACGACCTCCCGGATGATGAGTTCGTCGGCCCGCTTTATTTCCTCGATCTGTGCGGTCATCTCCTCGACGCTCATGTTCCGGTGGAGGACGCCGAGCCCGCCCTGGCGCGCCATCTCGATGGCCAGTTCGGCCTCCGTGACGGTGTCCATCGCCGCCGAGAGCACGGGGATGTTGAGCGTGACGTTCCGCGAGACGCGGGTCGTCATGTCGGCGTCGTCCGGGTCGACCCGGCTCTCCCTGGGTCGAAGCAGGACGTCGTCGAACGTCAGCGCCTCCGGTACGCGTAGTTTCTCCGAGAACGGATCGTCCGTCGCCATGTAAACCGTGGGACGGCCCCGCCCAAAAGCGTTGCGAGAGCGGCGGTGCCACGGGAGGGGTCACCCGGGCGACGACGCCGGGACGGCCTGGTCCACGATATTACACATCGATGGACGTTCGTCCTCATCGGAGGCCAGCTGGTTGCGTTTCGCAGCGGTACCGGCGTCTGGGTGGGTGGTCGTCAGCCGCATGGGGACACGGCTCACACAACACTTATGCTTCGCTCAACGTTTGCTTCCTGTATGGACTCCGCCAGTCCCATTGCGAAGCGCACCGCCGGCCGAGCCGCTGCCGTCGTCCCCGGCGCTACGTTTACATTCGCTAATGGGATTCACAAAGCGGAGACCGTCGCGGCCCGGTGGCTCTCCCTTCGGCGCTCCAGCGGGTATCGCGACACCTACCACCACGCCCCCGGTGAGGGTCCCGTAGCCTGACGGATGAGCGCATCACGCCACCCGATAGCGCTCCGGTTAGAGCGGCAGGTGGGCGAGGGAACCCGCCTGCTGGCGACCGTCATGGCGCTGCCGCTCATCGACGGCATCTTCGCGGCGCTGGTGCTGGCCGGTACGGTCTCGACGGTCCTCGGTATGATCGAGGTCGGCCTGCTCATCTTCGGCGGCAGCGCGACGCTGGCCGTCGTCCTCGCGGAGATGGAGGGCACCCGTCCCGAGCAGATCAGGAAGGTCCTGCTGGTCGGGGCGCTCGTGGTGCCGGTCGCCGCCCTCCAGGCAGCCGTCGCACCCACCATCGAGTCCGTGCTGGAGATGCGCATCTTCGAGCGGTTCGCCGCGCTCGTCATCCTGGCCATCGCGGCCAAGACCGCGAGCGCCGACATCGGCGAGTACCTGCCGAGCCCGGGCGTCATCATCGGCCTGGGGATGATTGCGAGCTTCCGCCCCGGCGGCTTCGAGGGTATCCAGCTCATCACCGAGCCGGAGTACGTCCTCTACGGGACGGGCGCGGCGGCCGTCGGCGTCGGCTTCGCGCTCGCGGTCGCGGCCTTCGCGCCGTGGCTCCGCGGCAACGTCGACATCGACCGCTTCCGCTTCGGGAGCGCCGTCGCGCTGGGCGTCCTCCCGCTGACCATCCTCGGGCTCATCCCCTCGGAGGCCCCGCTCGCGCTGGCGGTCCTCGGCGTGACCGCCCTGCTGGCGTTCAACCCGGAGGGCGCGGACGCGACGACTCCGGACGGAGCGCCCGACGGGGAGACGCCGCCCGCGGCGGCCGACGGCGGCGACCCGGACGACGCCGACGACACAGAAGACATCTTCGACGACACCGAGAGCGCGGTCAACTCCATCGAGGAGGGCGACGACGGCGCCCCCGGCGTCTCCGACGGCGACCGGGCGCCGTGGCTGTGAGGCCGTCTGCAAAGGCTTAGGGGGCTCGACGCCCCGCCTCCGGTATGGCCGACAACCGCGTCGTCGAGGGGCGCATGGTCACCCCCGGAAAGCTCGCCGAACTCATCGAGGGCGACTCCGTGATGGACGCCGAGGACATCGAGGACGCCGACCGCGACTGCCCGGACTGCGGCGGCGACGTCCTCGCGGTCGGGTACATGCCCAGCGTCACGGAGTTCGTCACCGGCTTCAAGTGCCAGGACTGCGCCTGGCGCGAGACCGACCGCTAGTCCGGCAGCAGCTGGCCCCAGACCACCTTCTCGACCAGTTCGACCGTCAGCGGCTCGGTCACCCGTATCTGGCAGGACAGCCGGGGGTAACCCCACCGCTCGGCGGCCGCGTCGTGCCACTGCTCCGGCTCCGGGGACTCCCGGACCCGGACCCCGCAGGTGCCGCAGAGCCCCCGACCGCCGCAGTTGGCCCGTCGTGAAACCGTGCCGTAGACGTCGAAGCCCGCCTCCATGAGCACGTCCCGGAGGACGCTCCCCTCGGGGACCTGCAGCGTCGTCTCGGTCCCATCGTCGACGACGGTGACCGGAATCGGCTCGTCCATGCGGTCGCTTGGGCCGCCGGACACAAAGGGGGTAGGGCGAACCGAAACCCCTTTAGGCGGACCGGAAATAGACGAAGGTGCGGGGACGTGGCCAAGCCAGGCATGGCGGCTGACTCCAGAGGCCACGCGCCCGGTGACGAGACTCCAGACTGATATACCGAGCGGCCGACTGATCA
>PXQM01000068.1:21256-24748 GCA_003021325.1 Halobacteriales archaeon QH_10_70_21 | reverse complement strand
CGAGGAGCCCGCCAATAGCGCCGCCGATGGCGCTGTCGATCGCGAAGAGGAGAGCGACGACGACGCCGACGCCGAGGACGCCGACCCCGCCGAGGACGCCCGCTGGGCCGCCGACTGCGGTCCCGACGAGGGTCACGAACACCGCGAGCGCGAGGGCGGCGACGATGCCGCCCAGGGCGCCGGCCAGCAGCCCGTGCCAGGCGCCGCTCCCGATACCGCCGCCGGCGAGGGCGCCGGCGGTCAGGCCCGCGATGAGGCCCGCGCCGACGTGGCCGATGACCGGCAGCGCGAACGCGAAGAGGCTGGCGACGACGCCGACGAGGAACCCGATGACGACCGCACTCCAGTCAGTCATGGACGGGGTTGGCCGCCGGCAGGGAAACCGTTATCGGCCGCACGAGGGCGAATCGGGCGGATACGCGGCGCTTATACGGCCCGACACACAAGCCGGTGTATGCACTTCGAAGACCTTCCGACGACGCCCCGGTCGGAGGAGCTGGTCGACAAGGCGTTCTCGCGGGCGGCGCGGGCGGGGCGGGCCAAGCAGGGCACGGAGGCCCAGGAGTCGATGCTGCGGACGGCGGGGAACATCCTCTCGGACAACCTCCAGAACGTCGTCACGACGTGGCCCGACTTCGACGACGTTGATGCGTTCTACTACGAGTTCGCCGACGCGACGCTCGCGGACACCGACGTCGGGGGCGTCGACGCCCTCCGGCAGGACCTCTCGGCCGTCATGAGCGCCGGGCGACAGGCCGACAGCGTCAAGGAGGAGTACCAGGGCCGCATCAGAACCGCAGACACCGAGACCGCGCGGAAGCTCCGCAAGCAGGCGTTCGCCCGCCTGGCGGACATCACGGAGGGCGTCTCCGGAGAGTTGCTCGCCATCGGGGAGGCCCGCGACGCGCTGCACACGCTGCCGGAGCTCCGCGCCGACGAGCCCGCCATCGTCGTCGCGGGCTACCCCAACGTCGGGAAGTCCTCCCTCGTCAACCGCCTCACGAACGCCGACAACGAGACGGCCGCCTACCCGTACACGACCACGCAGCTGAACGTCGGGCACCTCGAGCGCGACCACGTCCGGTACCAGCTGGTCGACACGCCGGGGCTGCTCGACCGGCCCGCCGAGGAGCGCAACGCCATAGAGTCGCAGGCCGTCTCGGCGCTGACGCACCTGGCGGACGCCGTGGTGGTGCTGGTCGACGCCAGCGGGGAGTGTGGTTATCCGCTCGACGACCAACTCGAGTTGCTGGCGGACGTCGAGAGCCGCTTCGACGTCCCGGTGCTGGCCGTCTGCAACAAGGCCGACCGCTCGCGCGACGTCGAGGCCGACCACTACATGAGCGTCGAGACCGGCGAGAACGTCGAGGCGGTGCTCGAGGCGGCCGTCGAGGCGGTCGGCTACGAGCCGGAGTTGCCGTTCGAGGAGTAGGGCGGTCGAGCGAAGCGAGACCGCCGAAACCCGAGCGGCGACCGCAAGGAGCCGCGAGGAGTAGCGTGGTTCGGAGCGAGCGAAGCGAGCGAGAACCACGAGGATACGAGCGGGGAGCGAAGCGACCCGCGAGTAGGGCGGTCGAGCGAAGCAAGGCGTCTCCGGGATTCCGAGCGGGGGTGCAGAGCGCCCCGCGAAGGGCAGTCCGAGACCGACGGAGAAGCAGACGGGGGTGCGACCGCTCAGGGTATCGGCAGCAGGTCCCTCCCGAGTTCGGTGCCCTTCTCGAGCGTCGAGGCGGTGAAGGAGAGCGTATCGGCCGGCGACGGGAGCCGGTCGCCGAACACCCACCGGTAGCTCTGGACCGGCGTCAGCGTGGCCATCGCTACGAGCATGGTGGCCGGGATGTCGACGGTGGCGTGGCCGACCGGGCGGTAGCGGGGGTTGTAGCTGTCCGTCGTGACGACCCAGGCGGCCGGGTACTCGCGTATCTGGAGGTGCTCGCCGCGCTCGTTCTCGCGGTAGACGGCGACGGCGCCCTTGTGGATGGACCACGGGAAGTTCGACCGCCGGAGGTCGAGCTCGGGCGGGAGCGCCAGCCCGACGGCCTTCGAGAGCTTGACGTCCGTCTCCGGGGCCAGCGAGCGGGCAAGCGCGATGGCTTCCTCCCAGCCGCTGGCGATGCGCTCGTCCATACATCTAGTAGGTGCGCTGGAGGCATGAGCAACAGCAATCGGGAGCGTTGGAGAACGGTTCCCAGACCGTGTCGAGACCACCGGCCAGTCGGTCCGTGCAGAGCCCGTGATCAGCACGGCAATCAAAAACGTTTAGTATCAACTGAGACACGCCTATACGGATATGAAGTGTTCCCGCCGGTCAGCCCTCCGAGTAGCCGGTGTTGTCGCAGGCGTAGCTGTGACTGCCGGCTGTACCGACATGGACACAGGCAGTGATTACACCCTCGTGGCAAATGAGATAGAAGACTCGTTCGCTACGGAGTATCTGTTTCGCGACCCGATCGAATTGCAGGCCATCACCCGGGTTGACTACACTGCCGAGACAAAGCAGGCCTACGTCGACGAGCTGTTCGATACCGGGAGTGTGACCGTTCTGGAGTGGCCCGGCGCGTGGCGACGAAGCTGGGGAACGGAGACCCGTCCACGGCCAGCATTCCTCCAACGCGACGGCGTTTTCTACGAGGTGCAGGTGACCGAGGACCGACGACTGGAACTCGACCGATGGGTGTTCGCCTGTGAGCGACTGGATGACCAGCCGCCAGACGACGCGACAGTCGCTACCGACCCATTCTCCTCGTTCTCCGAACAGGACAGGACGGTGATTGAGGCTGCTCTTGAGGCCGTCTACGCGGGCCACGACGGCCTCCTCGGCGACCCCGAGTTCGACGAACTCCAGACGGTCCAGTTCCACCGAGACTTATCCCCCGAGGACAGCGATCTCATCCCGACGCCTCCGTTCGAGTACGTCGAGTACGAAGACGAAACGTTCCGCGCCGTGACCCAGGAGCGAACGGTTAGCGTTCCCGAGTGGACCTACACGCTGGAGCAGGTCGGCGACTCGCGTGAGAGTTTTGAGACGTACGCTACCGAGGCCGTACCCGACACCCGATTAGACGCAACATCGCTGTCGGACGACGGTCACGAAGTACTGGACGCCGCCGTCAACGAAGAAGACGGGCGCCCCACGTACGAGGAAGATGCCCCACTCTCGGACGGACTCGTTGAACTGCTTGAAAAGCTGGGAATCGCAGCCGACCTTCAGCCACTGGATACGTACGATGGCCTGACACGGTTCAATGACGTTGTCGCATCGTACGGAGAGACGTGGTACGAGTTCGGGCTCGTCATTGACCCGTGATCCGGATTAGTGTCGTGTGTTTGGCTCTGTTGGACTCCTCATTTTCGTACGCGATGCCGTACGAAACGGGCGTTCAGTAGCACGCCCGTCCACACGGCCATCGTGGCTCGGCAATCAAGACAGAGCGAGACGAGGCCGAACGGGGGCGTTTAGGCCCGCGTCGCGTCGTAGGTCACCCGGACCTG
>PXQM01000068.1:0-21164 GCA_003021325.1 Halobacteriales archaeon QH_10_70_21 | reverse complement strand
CGCCGCGCTCGTCGCGGCGCGCGTCGATGCGGTACTCGGCGGTTTCGTACTGGCTCTCGTCGACGCCGGCCGCCGCGAGTGACTCGCGGAGGGCGTCGGCGTTCGCCGCGAGGTCGTCGCGGACGGCGGCCGGGTCGTCGCCGTTGGCCGTCACGGCGACGCGGACGACCGCCCGGTCCGGCGCGGCGTCGGCCGACCCGGTCGCGTCGACGCTGATGCTCCGGTCGGCGCTCGCGTCGGCGCTCCGGGCATCGGTGGGGGCCACCAGGGCGGCACCGGCCAGCATCGCGGCCAGCAGGGCCGCGACGACGACCAGAATCGGAAGTCTGTCTCGTTGCATACACGGAACGGCTCGACCGCCGGCGCCGTATAAACGGCGTAAGCTCAAACCGGCGTTTGACTCTACCGGCTCCGCTCGACTTCGAGGTAGAAGACGTCGACGGCGACGTCGACGCCGTGGCGCGTCCGGAGGCGTGTCTCGATGGGTTCGGCCACCCTAGGGCGGTCGGCGCCGGGCGGAACGCCGACGGTGACGGTGACGTTCCGCGGCCGCTGGAAGAGGACGTACCGCGCCTCGGTCCGGACCTCGAGTTCGACGAGCTCGTACTCCTGGTAGGCCGACTCGTTCAGTTCGGCGACGACGGCGTCGCGTATCTCCTGTTCGGTCTGGGCGGCCCGGTAGGAGTCGTAGGTGACGCCGCCGAGGAACAGCGACAGCAGGGCGATAGCAGCCACGAGGACGACGACCCGCTTGAGGGTCGCCGTCCGGGCATCGTTCTGCCGGAGGAAGCGCTCGGGGCGGTACCCCGAGTACCACAGCACCACGAGCGCGGCGAGGTTGATCGAGAGGACGTTGACGGCGACGAGGACGGCCGACCCGATCGCCAGCGCCGGTTGGCCGTAGGCGATGCCGATGCCGACGGTCGCGGCCGGCGGGATGAGCGCGACGGCGATCATGACGCCGACCAGCGCGGTCGAGACGCCGGCGGTGAGGCTGATCGCGCCGGCGACGCCGGCGCCGATGGCGACCGCCAGCGAGAGGAAGTTCGGCGAGAGCCGTTCCTCGACCTCCGAGAGAGCGAGCGGGTCCAGCCCCGGCTGCACGAGGTTCGTCGCCTGCACGAGGACCGCGAAGGCCGTTGCCGAGACGACCGCGAGCGTCACGCCGAGCACCTGCAGGAAGATCCCGCGGCGGAACATCTCGGCGTCGTCGACGACGCTGCCGACCGCCGCCGACATCGCCGGGCCGATGAGCGGCGCGATGACCATCGAGCCGACCACCGTCGCCGGCGAATCGAGGAGCAGGCCGGCCGTGGCGATGACCGCCGAGACCACGGTCATCACCAGGTAGGTCGGCAGCGCCGGCGCCAGTTCCCTCGCGCGCGCCTCCAGTTCCTGGCGGGCGATGCGCTTCTCGCTGTCCTCGCGCTCGTCGTACTCCTCCTGGAGCGCCTCGAACTTCTCGGAGGCGACCGTCTCCGCGCTCAACACGACGGTGTAGGCCTCCCGCTCGAGGCCGGCCGCACGCAGCGATTCGAGGACGGGTTCGACCGCGTTGGTCGGCAGCGGGAAGTACGCGACCGCAGTGTACTCGCGGCCGCTCGTCTCGTCCGTGACGACGTAATCGATGCCCTCCTCGTCGAGGAGCTCTAGCACCGCCTCCCGCTTGCCGGTCGGAATCGTCACCTGTACGAGTCGCACACCATGGTGTCGAAGCCCGTCCCGATAACGCTACCGACTGGCACGGCGGCGCCCCGCCACCGCGTCCGGCCCGTGACCGGTCGGCCTATCCGTACCAGCGGCACGCCCGGGGTGACCGGTCGGCTTATCCGCACCAGCGACCAACCGACGGTATGTTCGACACGCGCCCGGACCGGGGGGCGGAGGTCGTCCTCATCGGGCGGTCAAACGTCGGGAAGTCGACGTTGATGCGGGAGATAACGGGTCACGACTCTTTCGACACTGGCGGGAGCCCCGGCGTGACCACGAAGCCGAACCACTTCGACTGGGCCGCCGAAGACTTCGTCGTCACCGACCTGCCCGGCTTCGGATTCATGTCCGGCGTCCCCGAGGACGTCCGCGAGCGCATCAAGACCGACGTTGTCCGGTACGTCGAGGCCCACGCCGACGACATACTGGTCGGCGTCCTGGTCGTCGACGGCAAGGCCGCCGTCGACATCATCGACCGTCACTCCGGGCCGGACGAGATTCCGCACGACGTCGAGATGTTCGGCTTCCTCCAGGCGGTCGGTATCCCGGCCGTCGTCGCCGTCAACAAGATGGACAAGGTCGACGACCGCGACGACCGGCTCGACGAGCTGGCCGAGCGGCTCGGCCTCTATCCCCCGTGGCAGCAGTTCGACCACGTCCTGGCGCCCATCTCCGCCAAGCGCGGCAACATCGACGCACTGAACGAGGCCGTCCGCCACCACCTCCACGAGCAGCAGCGAGACGACCTGTTCAAGTTCTTCTGACCCCGCCTCGGTCGCCGAGGCGTGGAACGGGGTGACCTGCTCGGCGACGGAGTACTCCCCGAGGACGACGGCCGGGCGACTCCCCTCACGGGCGGCTGGCCGTGGTCTGCGCGCAGGTAGCGGCCGTCGGTACCCGTCGAGGGGTGGTGGCTCGGCGGAACGCATCATCACAAGGGGCTCAGCGGGGGTAATCGCTCGTCATCGCCACCACCGGCGTTCCGTCGCCGAGGCGCAAAAATCCGTCCCTCCCGTCGCGACCACCGCCGGGTTTTTGCGTCGGGGGACGAACTACGAAGGGGATATCGGGTCCCGAGGCACACCATGACCGAGCTCAGACTCACCAGTCCGGCGTTCGACAACGGGGAACCGATTCCCGACAGGTACGGCTACACGGCGGCGAACGTCAACCCGCCGCTGTCCATCTCGGGCGTCCCGGACGGGACCGCCTCGCTCCTGCTGCTCGTCGACGACCCCGACGCCGTCGAGCCGGCGGGCCACATCTGGGACCACTGGCTCGTGTGGGACATCTCGCCGGGCCGCGAGGAGATACCGGAGGAGTGGTCGCCGGAGACGGCCACGGAGGGCCAGAACGACTACGGCGAGCAGGGCTACGGCGGCCCGAACCCGCCGGACGGCGAGCACACCTACCGGTTCCGGCTGTACGCGCTGGACGCCGAACTGGGCCTGTCGCCCGCCGCCACCCGGGACGACGTCGCCGACGCCGTCACCGGCCACATTCTCGCGAAGGATACCCTCGAGGGCACCTACGCGCCCTGAGGAGGGGGTCGTCGCTCCCGCCGGTCGGAGGCGCCGCCGGGTCAGTCCGGCAGGGCGGCCGCGGCGTCCCTGAACAGCCCGTCGAGAATCTCCGGCGTCGTCGGGTGGTAGGCGCGGTCCGGCACCTCGCGCACGTCGAGCCCCATCTCGACGGCCACCTGCATCGTCTTGGCCATCGCGTCGGCGTGGTAGTGCAGCCCCTGGTAGCCGAGCACCGTGCCGTCGGTCCCGACGACGAGGCGGGCCAGCCCCTCGGGGACGTTCTTCGTCTTGAAGACGCCGTCGTCGGACGCCTCGCGGGTGACCGCGATGTGGTCGACGCCGGCCGCCGTCGCGCTCTCGGCGGAGTGGCCGACCCGGGCGTACGGGAGGACGCCCAGCCCGGAGAAGACGACGTGGTGGTGGACGTTCTCGTAGCCGACCAGCGGGTCGCCGTCCCGGTGCCGGCGGACGTTCTCGGCGGCGACCTGGCCCTGCTCCTTGGCGACGTGGAGGATGGGCTCGCGGCCGTTTGCGTCCCCGACGACGAAGACCCGCTCGTCGTCGACCGCCTGCATCGTGTCGTCGACCCAGCCCGCCCCGGGCGAGGGCGCCGTCGCCTCGAGGTTCAGCCGGTCGACGTCCGGCCGCCGGCCGGTGAAGGCGAACAGCTGGTCGGCCTCGAGGGCCCGCTCGTCGCCGTCCCGCTCGACGTACAGCCGGACGCCGCCGTCGTCCGTCGGCTCGACCCGCCGCTCGTGGGTGTTCGTCAGTACCTCCACGTCGAACTGCTCGCGGTAGTACGCGAGCAGGGCGTCGCCGAAGGGGGCGTCGGCCTCGTCGAGCGGCCGCGCGTCGTGCTCGACGACCGCGAGGTCCATGCCGGCGGCCTCGCAGAGGTAGGGGACCATCTCCATCCCGACGTAGCCGAACCCCATGACGACGCCCGAGTCGCCGAACTCGGTGGCGTCGAGAACGTCCGCGCTGGTCGTGACGTCGACGTCCTCGATGCCCGGCAGGTCGGGGATGTTCACCGTCGAGCCGGTGGCGACGACGACGTAGTCGGGTGCGAGCGTCCGGTCGCCGACGGCGAGCCGCGGGGCGCCGTCGCCGCCGTCGTCGAGGAAGCGGGCGGTGTCGTGGATGAACGTCACGTCGTCGCGCTCGGCGAGGGCCTCGACCGCGGCCCGGCGGTGGGCCGCGAACGACGAGGTGTGCTCGTTCTTCCGCTCGACGACGGCCTCGAGGTCGACCGACGGCGCCGACCCGGAGAGGCGGTCGTCGTGGCGCGCCGCAAACCGGTGTTCGGCCGCCGAGAGGACCTCCTTGGACGGCATGCAGCCACGGAGGATACAGAGCCCGCCGCCGGGGTCACCGTCGTCGACGAGCGTCAGCTCGACGTCCGGCGCGTCGGCGAGCCGTTCGGCGGCCGCGACGCCGGCACTGCCGTATGCACCGACGATAGCGACGTGAGTCGTCATGCGTGAACACGGACCCGGACGGGATAAAATCGTTCGGAAGGGGACCGGCGGATTGCTCGCCGCCAACTCGGCGCGGGCACTGGGCTGAGTGGAGACCGTCAGAGCAGCGCCAGCAGCGCGTCGGCGGCCGTCTCGACGCCGGTCTCCCAGACCGAGAAGCCCGTCAGTACCGCCAGCACGGTGTCGAGCCCGAAGAACGCGAAGAGGCCGGCGGCGGCGAAGTGGGCCTTCCGTATCTCGAAGAGATGGGCGAACCGGTGGAAGAAGTAGGCGTTCAGCAGGCTGACGGGGACGATGGCGGCCATCTCGCCGACCCAGATCGCCGAGGTGGCACCGTACTGGACGGCGAGGCCGATGGTGACCAGCTGGGTCTTGTCGCCGAACTCGCCGGCGGCCATCAGCGCGAAGATGGGCAGGTAGCCGCCGAGGGCGTCCGGCACCTCCCAGTCGACCACCGGGACGCGGACGTCCTCGACGACCTCGAGGCCGCCGTCGGTCGCCGTCGCTACCTCCTGGCCGGGGTTTGGCGCCGACCGCACCAGGAGGACCGCGAAAACAAGAAAGAGGGTCGCGGTGAACGCATCGAGCACGACCGGCGGGAGCATGCCCTGGAGCGTGCTCCCGAACCAGATCTCCAGCGCCGTCCAGCCGGCGAAGGCCGTCCCGGCCGCGGCGACGACGCCGAGCGGGTGGTACCGGGTCGACAGCGCCGCGATGATGAACTGGACCTTCTCGCCCGGCAGCACCGCAAGCTGGGCGAGTAACGCGACCACGACGATGGTGAGGTACTCGGCCATCGTCAGCCCGTCACCTCGCCCGGTCCGTCCGTCACGACCGCACCTCCCGGCGCCCGGAACGGGTCCCGGGACGCCGCACCGTCACGTCTCATTGTCGAAGATTAGACGCGTCTAATCCTAAAGGTCTTTCTACCTAATGTTTCTTCACAGCGCGGCGCCGCCGGGGCTCCGGACCGCCGCGAGGAACTCGTCGACGTCGGGCCGGTCGGCGGGCATCGGCCCCTCGTGGACGGCCGCGACCTCGGGGGTCCCGGAGCGGGCGTCGAAGACGACGGCCTTCGGCATCCGGCCGACGAGGTCGTGCAGCGAGCCGAGCGCGCCGAACCGGGTGGGCTGGTCGTACGCCTCGCCGGCCGCCTCGAACTCGTCGTGGCGGGCGGCCACGTCCTGGACCTGGCTGCGGCACTTCGAGCAGTGATAGTCGCGCTGGAACAGCAGGACGACGGCGTCGACGCTCTCGTCGCCCGCGACCGTCGAGAGCCGGAACGGGTCGGGGCCGGCCGCGACGTTCGGCAGCTCGAACTCGTGGACTGGCGCATTCATGTGCGGGCGACGGGTCACCCGCCCGCAGAACACCCGTTAGGCGGTCTGACGGGACGCGCGCGAAAGCGAGACGGTGCCGTCGGGCAGCGCGCGGTCAGGGCAGGGCCAGATCGGCCAGCACCGCGAAGTGGTCGGAGGGGTACAGCCCCCTCGCGTCGAGATCCGCGAGAACGTCGAACTGCTCGACAGCGACGTCCTCGGAGACGAACGCGTGGTCGATTCGCCTGCCGGCCTGCGGGCCCTCGAAGTCGTTGAACGTGGTCTCCGGGCCGTGGGGGTCGGTGGCGTCGGCGCGCGCGTCGCGGAACCCGCCGTCGTCGGTCATCGTCCGGTACGGTTCGTCGGCGGGCGTGCAGTTGAAGTCGCCGGCCACGACGGTCGGAACGGGGCGGTCGCCGAACCGGTCGACCAGCAGGGATGCCCCCCGGCGGCGGGCCGCCTCGCTGTCGTGGTCGAGGTGCGTGCTCGCGACGGCGAACTCCTCGCCGCCCGCGGCGTCGCGGAACCGTGCCTCGGTCGTCACCCGGGGGACGGCCGACTCCCAGTCCATCGCGTGGAGGTCCCCGGGCGTCTCGGACAGCGAGAAGGCCGCCTCGTCGACGACCGAGAGGCGGTCGACCCGGTAGCCGACCGGCGTGTGCTCGCCGCTGGAGACCGGCTCGCTGACCCACCCGTAGGCCGGGAGCCGTTCCCGGAGGTCGGCCAGCTGCGTCCCCCGGACCTCCTGCAGGCAGACGACGTCCGGCTCGTGGAACCGCACGAGCCCGGCGACGCCGTCGCGGCGCTCCGGCCAGGCGTTCACGCCGGTATCGAGCGCGGCGTACCGGACGTTGTACGTGAGCAGTCGGACGACCATCGTGCGTGCTGGCTGTACGGCGTGGCAATCGCGCCCGACACACATTAACCGGTCGGCGCGTCGCGGTCGCGCGCCCGCTCGGCCAGGTCGGCGTGGTCGGCGGCGACCGCCCCAACCTCGTCCGGCGACAGCACCCCCCGCTCGGTGACGACGCCGGCGAAGTGACGCCCCGGCACCGCCTCGAAGGTCGGGTTGAGCACCTCGACATCGGCGCCTCTGTGGACCTCCTCCGGCGGGCCGGCCTCGAGGTCGACGTCCGTCCCGGGGAGTATCTTGTCCGTCGCACAGACCGCATAGCAGTCGGCGCCGGCGTCCGCGGCGGCCAAGGCAGCCGGTCGCGTGCCGACCTTGTTGACGACGGTGCCGTCCGCGAGCACCGTGTCGGCACCGACGAGGACCGTGTCGACGTCCGCCTCGACGAGAACGTGTCCGACGGCGGCGTCGACGAGCAGCGAGGCGTCGACCCCGGCCGCCGCGAGCTCCTCGGCGACCCCGACGCCCTCGCGGGCCGGCCGGGACTCGGCGACGTAGACCGCCTCCGGCTCGGCGCGGCGGAGCGCAGCCAGGACCGTCCCGGAGCGGGAGAGCGTCAGGACGCGGTCGCCGACGCGGGCCGCGGCCGCAGCGGCCGCCTCGGCGTCGACCGTCACCGCGCGCTCGCAGGCCGCCATCGCCCGGTCCCGGAGCGCGGCCGGATCGTCGTCGGCGGTCGCCAGCACGCGGTTGATGCGGTTCCGGACGACGCCCATCGAGGGTCGGGCCTCGCGGAGGTCGGCGGCGGTCTCGAGGACCGCCGCTGCGTCGTCGCTCCCGGCGGCCGCGGCGGCCGCCGTCGCCGCAGCGTCCCGGAGGACCTCCAGCGCCCGCAGGGCGACGTACGCCGAGCCGTGGTCGACGTCCCGGGCGACCGTCCCGACGGTCGGCGCGACCGCCTGGTAGGTCGCCCAGAGCCGGGGCACCGTCTCGCGGGCGAGTATCTCGGGCGCCTGGACCCACTCGTGGGCGGCGACCTCCTCGTTTGGGTCGACATCGGTCGTCTCGCAGTCGAAGAGAAACGGGTGGACCAGCCACCGGACGCCGCGGGCCCCGTCTCCGACCGCCAGCGGGTCGGCCGACCGGACGATTTCGACCGCGTCCAGGAGGCCGACCTCCTCGTCGATTTCCCGGCGGGCCGCCTCCGCCGGCGACCCCTCGGCGTAGCCGGAGACGGCGCCCCACCGGCCCCGGTAGGAGCCGACCGCGTCGCTCCGACGGACCAGGAGTAGCTCCGTCCCGTGGCGGAGAAAGCAGGTGACGACGGCGTTCTCCTCCATGGCGGGTGGTGGAGCCACAAGCGGTTATAGCTCCGGGGCCCGACCGTCGACCATGGAGGTCGTCATCCTGAGCGACACGCACGTCACGTCCCGGGCGCCGGAGATTCAGGAGCCGGTCCGGGGGCGATGGCCGGCGCCGACCACGTCGTCCACGCCGGCGACTTCGACTCCCGGCCGGCCCACGAGACGGTCGCCGACCTCGCGGCCGGCCTCACCGCCGTCCGCGGCAACACCGACGGCAACTACGGCGACCTGCCGGAGGTGGCGACGGCCGACCTCGGCGGCGTCAGGTTCGTCGTCACCCACGGGACCGGTCCGGAGGCGGGCTACGAGGCGCGCGTGGCGGCGACGGTCGACGAGCACGCCGCCGCCGACCGGCCAACCGTCGGCGTCGCCGGCCACACCCACACCCCCCTCGACACTCGCGTCGACGGCTACCGGCTCCTGAACCCCGGCAGCGCGACCGGCGCCTGGCCCGCGCGCGGGGCGACCCTGATGGTCGCCGAGGCCGACGACGGGGACCTCGACGTCGAGGTGCGCAGCGGCGAGACGCCGGGGTAGCTCCGGGACCGCGAGCCTTTTGTCCCGCTCACCCTCACCGGCGGGTATGGAGGCGTTCGCCGTCGAGGGGCTGCCGGAGATCCGGGAGGGCGACGACCTCGCCGCGCTCGTCGACGAGCGCGTCGACCTCGAGGACGGCGACGTGCTCTGCGTCGCCAGTACCGTCGTCTCGAAGGCCGAGGCCCGGAAGGCGGACCTCGGGGCGTTCCCGGCCGGCGACCGCGCGAGGGCCATCGCGGACCGCCTCGAGGACATCACCGGCGAGTCGAAGGACCCCCGGTTCGCCCAGGCGGTGCTCGAGGAGAGCGAGGAGCTGCTCACCGAGGCGCCGTTCCTGCTCGCGGTGACGCGGTTCGGTCACATCACGGTCAACGCGGGCATCGACCGCTCGAACGTGCCGGGCGCGGACCTGCTGTTGCTGCCCGCGGACCCGGCGGCGTCGGCCGAGCGGCTCTCGGCGGCGCTCGGGGTCCCGGTCGTCGTCACCGACACGTCGGGGCGGCCGTTCCGCTACGGCCAGCGCGGCGTCGCAATCGGGTGGCACGGGCTGCCGGCGGCCCGCGACTGGCGCGGCGAGCACGACCGGGACGGCCGCGAGCTCGGCGTCACGGTCCAGGCCGTCGTCGACGAGCTGGCCGCGACCGCCAACCTCGTCGCCGGCGAGGGCGACGGCGGTCCCCCCGCCGTCGTCGTCCGCGGGTGGGCGTTCGGCGACCACGACGGCAGCGAGAACCTCTTCCGGGCCGACGAGGACGACATCGTCCGCGACGCGCTCCGCGGGTGGACGTTCGACGGCGGGTAGACCGACGCGTTTTGCCTGTACTGCCCCCCTAAAAGACCGTCCGGCACGTAGGTGTGGATACGAGCCGGAACGCATCAGATGATAGGAATCGAACTCACGCCGGAGCATCCGGTCAGTCGTATCGCGCAACTGGGCGAGCACGCCGAAGCCGAGGGCTTCGACACGGTCTTCGCCTCGTGTCACTACAACAACCGGGACGCGTTCGTCGCCCTGGACCGAATCGCCCGCCGGACCGACGACGTCGCCGTCGGGCCGGGGGTCGCGAACCCCTACGAGACCCACCCGGTCACGCTGGCCTCGCGGGTGGCGACGCTCGAGGAGGCCTCCGGCGGCCGCGCCGTCTTCGGCCTGGGCGCCGGCGACCCCTCGACGCTCGCGAACCTCGGCTACGACCACGAGCAGCCGCTTCGGCGCGTCCTGGAGGCGTTCAAGGTGGCCCGGGAGCTCTACGCCGGCGAGCGGGTCGACCACGACGGGACCTTCCGCGCCAGCGACGCCGGGCTGAACTTCGCCGACGAGGTCGGGTCGGTCCCCGTCTACGTGGGCGCACAGGGGCCCCACATGATCCGGATGTCCGCCAAGCACGCCGACGGCGTGCTGTTGAACGGGTCGCATCCGCGCGACTACGAGTGGGCCGCCTCGCAGGTCGAGAAGGGGCTCGCCGACCGCCCGGACGGCCGTGGCGAGTTCGACTTCGCCGCCTACGCCGCCGTCTCAGTCGCCGGGGACGGCGAGGCGGCCCGCGCGGCCGCCAGACCGCCCGTGGCGTTCATCGCCGCCGGGGCGGCGCCGCCGGTGCTCGACCGCCACGGCGTCGACGTGGCGGTGGCCGAGGCCATCGGCGAGCACATCTCGGCCGGCGAGTTCGAGGCCGCCTTCGACGCGGTGACCGAGGCG
Organism: Halobacteriales archaeon QH_10_70_21; assembly: GCA_003021325.1. The sequence goes on along the minus strand of PXQM01000068.1, from coordinate 10,684 downwards.
ATGGTCGACGCCTTCTGCATCGCCGGGACGCCGGCGACCGTCGAGGAGCGAATCGACGCGGTCCTGGAGTACGCCGACAGCTTCGTCGCCGGGTCGCCGCTGGGACCGGACCTGGAGACGGCTATCGAGCTTGCTGGGGCGGCGCTCGGCCGCTCGGCAGCGCGCGCCTGAGCGCCGAGAGCACCCCGCCCAGCGTCAGGACGCCGAAGACGCCCGCCGAGAGGCCGACGAACACGACCCCCGAGAGCAGCATCGCGGCGGCGATGGGGTCGGTGGTCGCGATCTCGGCGAACCGCTCGACGAGGCCGACCGTGTTCTCGTAGAGCCCGGACTGAATCTCGGTCTCTGCCATACTCCACCGTTCGTCGCCTCCTACTTGTGTGTGTCCGTCCCGGACGATATAAGCCGGCGGCAGCCGTGGTTCGGGTATGCGCGACACCTCGCTCGACGACTTCATCAGCGGGGACGACGCCGGCGACGAGCGGGACGAGCCGGTGGCCGACGCCGGCGACCCGGCCGCGAGCGAGGGCGGGTCGGGCGAGAGCGGCGGCGCGGACGACGGGGACGCCCCCGAGCCGGTCGTCTCGACGTTCGAGTGGACCCCGTCCGGCGCCGCCTGTGCCGCCTGCGGGAGCGACGTCGAGCGGCGCTGGCGCGAGGACGGCGAGCTGGTGTGCGCCGACTGCAAGGCGTGGTGAGCCCCCGGAACCGCCCGACAGCTCGCCACCCGGGATATTTCGTGGGTCGGTGTAACAACAGGAAGACCGGTTCGGAACCCTTATGCCTGTGAGCTGTCTCTCTCCAGTCGCAATGGCGAACGGAGAAGTTGATTTCTTCAACGACACTGGCGGCTACGGTTTCATCTCGACTGACGACGCGGACGAAGACGTGTTCTTCCACATGGAAGACGTCGGCGGTCCCGACCTGGAGGAGGGTCAGGAAATCGAGTTCGACATCGAGGAAGCGGAGAAGGGCCCGCGCGCGACCAACGTCACGCGCCTGTAAGGCCTTCTCGTAGCCAGGAAAAACGCGTCGCCTCGCGCGACTGAACTGTACTCTCGCGGTTATTTCTCGTCGACGAGCGGCGGCACCGCCGTGTCGGGTCCGCCCGGCGCAGTCGGCGCTCCATTGCGGGACATCCGCACAGCCCCCGTGAGCCTTACATCGCTTCGGGCCGTTCGCCGGACAATGACAGGCCCGCAGGTACCACGAGACGTATGCCGGCGTCGTGGCCGGAGCCGGTAGACACTCAATGGACGACGCAACCGACCAGCCGGCGGCGCAGACCGGCGCCGGGCTCGACGTCGAGACGGCGGGCGAGACGGCGCGTGCGGTCATCGACAACGTCCAGCAGGTCATCGTCGGCAACGAGGCGGCCATCGAGCACCTCGTGACGGCCCTGCTCGGCGGCGGCCACGTCCTGCTCGAGGACGTCCCGGGCGTCGGGAAGACGATGCTCGCGCGGGCGGTCGCGGAGTCGTTCGACTGCTCGTTCAACCGGGTACAGTTCACGCCGGACCTCCTGCCGGCGGACATCACCGGCGCGAACGTCTACAACCAGAAGGAAAGCGAGTTCGAGTTCCGGGCCGGGCCGGTGTTCGCCAACGTCGTGCTGGGCGACGAGATAAACCGGGCGCCGCCGAAGACCCAGGCTGCGCTGCTGGAGGCGATGGAGGAAGAGCAGGTCAGCGTCGACGGCGAGACCCGCGCCGTTCCGGACCCGTTCGTCGTCATCGCGACGCAGAACTCCGTCGAGCGCGAGCAGACCTACGAGCTACCGGCCGCCGAACTCGACCGGTTCATGCTGAAGCTCCACCTCGGCTACCCCTCCGAGGGCGAGGAGACGACGGTCATCGACCGGGCGGTCGGCGGCCACGCCATCGAAGACATCGACCCCGTCGCGCGGGCCGAGGACCTGCAGGCCGCCCGGGCGACCGCCGCGGGCGTCGAGGTGAGCGAGGCCCTCCAGTCGTACGTCACCCGGCTGGCGAACTACACCCGCGAGCACGCCCAGCTCGGCGCCAGCCCCCGCAGTTCCATCGCGCTGGTCCGGGCCGCACAGGGGCGGGCGCTCCTGCGGTCGCAGTCGTACGTCATCCCGGACGACGTGCAGGCGGTGGCCCCGGTGGTCCTGCCCCACCGGATGCGGACCAACCCGGGGAACGACGACGCCGAGACCGTCGTCGAGCGGGCCATAGACCGCGTTCCAGTGGAGGGGTGACCGTGCTTCGCCGCAGTCTCCGGGACCTGCGACCGACCCGTCGCGGCGCGGCCGTCGCGGCCATCGCCGGCACGGCCTTCCTCCTCGGGGCGACGACCGGCGCCCGCTCGCTGAACGCCATCGTGGTGCCGGCGCTGGTCGCGCTGTCGGCCGCCGCCGCCCAGCTCGCGCGGACCGAGGCGCCGACCGTCGAACGGACGGTCCCCGAACCGGGCTTTCCGGAGGAGCAACGCACCGTCACGGTCTCGGTCGACGCCGAGGTGCCGTGCCGGGTGACCGACGGCGTCGCGAGCGGGCTCGTCGCTGACGGCGCGACGGCGGCCGTCGGCCACGGCGGGGAGTTCGAGTACTCGGTGACGCTCCGGGAGCGCGGCGAGCACGACCTGGGACCGGCGAGCTGCCGGCTCACCGACTCGCTCGGGCTGTTCGCCGTCGAACTCGAGAGCCGGACGGCGGCGACGGTGCTCGTGTACCCGGACGCCTACGAGATCGACAGCGAGCGGCTCGCCTCGCTCGTCCGGCGCGTCCGCAGCGACGAGCGGACCTCCTTCGACCGGCTCCGGGAGTTCTCGCGGGGGGACACGATGCGGGACATCCACTGGCGGGCCAGCGCCAAGCGGGGCACCGACGAGTTCGTCGTCGCCGAGTACGACAGCTTCGCCGCGGTCGACGCGGTCACGGTCATCGGGGAGGCGGCGCTCGGCAGCGCCGACGCGATGGCCCGGCCACGACGCTGGTCGGCGTCCTCGGCGCGACGCTCGCCGTCGCGTTCGGCGACTTCGACCACCGCGGCGAGCGGCTCCGCAACGCCGACGGTCTCGCTCGCAACGGGCGACGTGGCGTTCGACGGCGTCGCCGGCGACCGGCGCGGCCCGGAGGTGATTGGGTGAGCACCGCGACGCCCGGCCGCCGCGAGCGCCTCGCCCGTCTCGCCGGGGCGGTGCCGGTCGCCAGAATCCTCGCGCTCGTCGGCGTCGCCCTCGTCCTCGGGGCCTTCCTCTCGGTCCTGCACGAGATACTCGTCGTCACGGGCGAGCCCCGGCGGCTCTACTACGTCGTCGGCGGGGCGATACTCGCGGGGACGGGGCTGGCGCAGGTCATCCGCCCCCGGACCGCGGCGGGACTCGGCGTCGCGGGCATCGTCGTCGGGATGTACCTCTACGTGACCTCCCTGCCCGGCGGGTTCGGCTTCCTGGCGCTGCTGCTCCCGATGCTCGACGACGCCGTCGCGCTACTGTCGGGGCTGTCGGTGCTCCGCATCGTGAACGCCGACGTGTGGGCGCTGGCGGCGGCGCCGGCACCGGTCTTCCTGGCGTGGTCGGCCACGACGCTGGTCGGCGTCCTCGGCGCGACGCTCGCCGTCGCGTTCGGCGACTTCGACCACCGCGGCGAGCGGCTCCGCAACGCCGACGGTCTCGTCGTCCTCCTGTCGGCGATGGTCCTCCTGACGCTGGCGGTCGGCATCGTTCCGGGGGCCGCAGGGTCGTTCGTCTCGACGGACGGCGTCGGGACCGAGACCTCGACGGTGGAGTCGAGCCTCGTCTACGCGGGCGACAGCGTCGCGGTCGCGGGGGCGGTAGAGCTGTCGCCCGAGGTGCGCTACACCGTCGAGGCCGACGAGCGGGCCTACTGGCGCGTCAGCACCTACGACCGCTACACCGGGGGCGGCTGGGTCCGTACGGGCGAGCTCCGGCCCTACCAGGGCGAACTCCAGGGGCCACCCGGGCGGAACCGGCGGCTCGAGCAGACCTACACCGCCGAGACCGACATCGCGACGCTCCCGGCCGCCACCCGGCCGACAGAGGTCCGGAACGTCCCGGTGCCGGTGCAGGTGGACGACGCCGGGGGGCTCCAGCCGGCCGGCCCGCTGCAGGCCGGCGAGTCCTACACGGTCGTGAGCGAACGGCCGGCCGCCCGAAGCGGCGCCCTCCGGGAGGCCGGCACCGACTACCCGGACGACGTCGAAGAGCGGTACACCCAGCTCCCGTCGAGTTCCCCCGAGCGGGTCGCCGAGCGGACCGACCGCCTGACGGCCAACGCGGAGAACCCCTACGACACGGCCCGGGTCGTCGAGCGCTACCTGGAGAACAACTACGCCTACTCGCTGGACGTCGAGCGGCCGCGCGGCGACATCGCCGACCGGTTCCTCTTCGAGATGGACGCCGGCTACTGCACCTACTTCGCGACGACGATGGTGACGATGCTGCGCACCCAGGACGTCCCCGCCCGGCTCGCGGTCGGCTACACGCCCGGCCAGCGGGTCGGCGACGACGAGTGGGTCGTCCGCGGCTACAACTCCCACGCGTGGGTCGAGGTCTACTTCCCGGAGCACGGCTGGATCCGGTTTGACCCGACGCCGAGTGCGCCCCGCGAGCGGACCGAGCGCCAGCGGCTCGAGGAGGCCCGCACCGCCGACAGCCCGGCCGTCGACACCGGCGCGTCGGTGAACTCGGAGTACGACGCCGGGACGCCGGAGCCCCGCGACGACGAGAACGGCACCCCGGGCGCAGGGGGGCCGGGCGCCAGCGGGGGTAGAATCGACCGCAGTTCGTCCGTCGACCCCGGCGAAACGGCGGACCAGGAGACCGACGATGGCCCGCTCTCCGGGGGGTCGGTTCCCCTCCCGACGCCCGAGCAGGCCGGCTTCGGTCTCGTGGTGCTTGCCGGGGCGGCCGCGGTCGGCCGCCGGACCGGCGTCGACCGCCGCCTCTACCGCGAGATGTGGCTGCGCCGACTGCCGGAGGGCACGCCCGAGGAGGTGGTCACCGGCGCGTTCCACCGGGTCGTCCACCTCGAGGAACGAGCGGGTCGCGAGCGCGAGCCGGGCGAGACGGCGCGGTCCTTCCTGTCCCACAGCGACGCCGACGCCAGGCGCGTCGGCGAACTCTACGAGCAGGCCCGGTACGGCCACGGCGTCGACGAGGCCGACGCCGCCGAGGCGGCAGCGCGGCTGGCCGCGCTCCTCGAGCGACGGTCGCGGCTGCCGCACCGGGTGAAAACGCCGGAGACGAGGGGCCGATAGCCCGCAACGCGGGTGCAGGGTCCCGATAGTGTTTAATACGCCCGTCGTGTAGGACCGGGGTGTAATGTCGGAAGTCTGCTCGACGTGCGGGCTCCCTGAGGAACTCTGCGTCTGCGAGGACGTCGCCAAGGAGTCCCAGGAGATCACCATCCGCATCGACGAGCGCCGATACGGTAAGGAGGTAACGGTCATCGAAGGGTTCGATCCACGCGACGTCGACATGGACTCGCTGTCGAGCGACCTGAAGTCGAAGTTCGCCTGCGGTGGCACCGTCGAGGACGACGCCATCGAACTCCAGGGTAACCACCTCGGTCGCGTCGAGGACTTCCTTCGCGAGAAGGGGTACAACGTCGCATGACCGCCCGCTGACCGCACGTCGAGCGCTTCTCCCGTCTTCGGCCGTCCCGAGCGGCCGCGCCGGTCAGAACGGCGCTTCGGGGCCCTTGTCGGCCCGCTCCTCGGTCGTCTCGAGGTCGTAGGGCCACCCCTCGATGCCCGGCGCCAGCGACTCGACGCGGCCGGCGAAGCCCTCGAAGGAGTCCACCAGCCGGGCCGCCTGGACGCTGGCCTTGCCGTGTGGACAGACCGTGACGACCCGGTCGGCGTCGGCCACGTCCTCGATGCGGTCTGTCAGCTCCTCGAAGGGCACGTTCTCGCTGCCGGGGATGTGGCCGCGCCGGAACGACGCCGGCGACCGGATGTCGACGACTCGGACCCCCTCCTCGTCCAGCAGCTCGTGCAGTTCCTCGGCCGATATCTCGCCGTCCATACCGGCCGAAGGGCCACGAGCGGCTTAAGCGACCGGGCTACAGGTGCCCGTCCGCCGCCGCGAGCAGGAGCCCCTCGATGGTGGCGTCGTTGGCCGGGGCGTCCCGGGCCAGTTCGAGCGCCGCCTCGACGGGGACGGTCCGGACGTCGAGGAACTCGCTGCCGTCGAGCTTCCGCTCGGCGGGCGAGAACGCCTCGGCCCACACCAGGCCGCGCTCGTGCCGCAGTACGCCCGTCGAGCACCAGAAGTCCTCGAGCAACTCGACCTCGCCGGCGGCGATGCCGACCTCCTCCTCGAGTTCGCGGGCGCCCGCCTCGGCGTAGCTCTCGCCGTCCTCGACGATGCCGGCCGGCAGCTCGTAGCACAGCTCCCGGATGGTCGGGCGGAACTGCTCGACCATCACGAGGAAACGGTCGGTCGGCGACGGGTCCTCGGGCGCCGGCAGCCCGAGCGACCCGGGGTCCTCGACGACGGCGACGACGACGACAGCCGGCGGCAGCTCCGCCCAGTAGTAGCGCTTCCGGCTGCCGTCGGGGAGCTCGACGAGGTCGTACCCGCCGGTGTACCAGCCGGTCTCGTACTCCGTCGCCGACTCGAGGACGCGCCAGTCGTGGTCGGCGGGGCTGGGGTCGTCGCTCATCCCGACCCCTCCGGGACCCGGACGATCTCCAGCCGGTAGCGCTCCCCGCCCTCCCGGAGGTAGGCCACGTCGCCGCGCGGCGAGGCGCCGCTCCGCTCGACGGCCGGCGGGGTGCGGGCCTCGAACTCCTCGAACTCCGCGAACGGCGTGTGGGTGAACGCCTCCTTGAAGCCGACGACGCCGGTGTAGTACGGCTCCGAACGGGCCGGGTCGGCGCCGTCGACGGCGGCCTCGACCGCCCCGAAGGCGTACGGGAAGCGTCGCTCGGAGAGGGTCCCCCCGTCGACGGCCGGCCCCGCCCCCGCTGCGGCCGTCGCCTCGACGTAGTAGGGGTCGCCGGTCTTGATGAGCCCCGGGAGCGCGCCGAGCGCCAGCAGGGCGACGAGCAGGCCGACGATGACCACGACGGCGTTCCTGGTTACGGGTCGCATAGCTCCTCGCGGTAGATGCGGTTGAACGCCATCCGGCGGACGGTCCCGACGGCCGCCTCCGGTTCGGACTGGAACGTCGCCGCGACGGCCCGGCCGGCGGCGGGGGCGACGTGCCAGGCGACCCGCCCGGCCTCGTCGTGGCCGACGACCCGGACGTCGTGGGGCGTCTCCTCGCGCCACGCCGCGAACCCCTCGGCGTCGTCGACCCGGACCGCGAGCGCCTCGGCGAACAGCGCCTGCCGCGCCGTCTCCACCACGTCGCTCGTGACGCGCGCCTCGTACTCCTCGCGGTCGAACTCCATGGCCTTGGCGACCTCGCGGACGACCGTCTGTGCGGTCGGTCCGTACGCCTCGAAACGCTCCCGGGCCGCCGCCCACGTCTCGGGCGCCAGCGTTCCCTCTCTGCGCATACCCCACGGTACGGCCGGAGGGGTGTTACCCGTTGTTATCCTCCTCTGTGTCGTCGTCGCCGAGCATCCGGCGCGTCATCTCGCGGGCCTCCTCGAGGATGGCCTCGGCCTCCTCGTCCATCGGCGCGCCGCCGCCGGCGGCACGCCCGTGGTCGGCGGGGTCGTCGCCGGTGCCGTCGTCGAAGAGGGCGCCGGAGCGCTCGGCCGGCGGCTCCGAGTCGTCGTCCAGCCCGCCGGCGGTGTCCTCGAAGACCTGCGGGAACTCGACCTCCTCGACCGTCCCGACGACCGCGTCGGCGAGTTCGGTCTCCCCCATCTCGCCCCAGCCGGGGGCGTGGTCGTCGAGCCACGCCTCGTGGGCCTCGTCGCCGAGCATGGCGGTGAACGCGAGGTGGTTGGCGAGGTGGCCCACGTCGGCCTGGGGGTCCGAGCAGACCGGACAGGCGTATCCCATACCCGTCCTCGGCGTCCCAGCCGCAAAACGCCTGCGTCTACCGGCCGCGGACCATGATGCAGGCGTCCTCGCCGTCGTCGTAGTAGGCGGGGATGACGTGGTGGGTCTCGAAGCCGAACTCGCGGTACAGCGTCTGGGCGGCCTCGTTGCTCTCGCGGACCTCGAGCTTCACCCGGCCGGCGCCGTCGACGAAGAGCGCCCCGAGGGCCTCGCCGAGCAGCAGCCGACCGACACCCTCGCCACGCCGGTCGGGGTCGACGGCGAGGTCCTTGATGTGCCCCATCGATGTGCCGTGGTTCGGCATCGTGTCGGCGACGACGTACCCGACCACGCCGTCGTCGTCGGCCACCAGAAACCCCGGCTCGCCGAGGAACCGCTCGAACGCCTCGTAGGGCCACGGCTGCGTGAATGACCGCTTCTCGATGCGGAACACCTCGAGCAGGTCCGCGCGGACGGCCTTCCGGACGCCGGCGTCGGCGCGCGCCGCGGCTGTGGTCACGTCCGGACGTAGCGGCGACCGGATTAAATGCCTACCGACGGTCGAGGCCAGAAGATTGATGTACAAACCTTCTCAACGCTCGGACGCACCCGTTTGGGTGCATCCCCACCCCCACCCCGCTTTCGAGCGCCAGACAGCGGCCGCCACGCGCCACCCACATTTCCCATCCCCACCGTGGCGGTCGCACTCCGGCGTTTCTCCCCGCCAGTCTCGGTCGCACCCGCGGGTGTCGTCCCCGTCGAGTCTGCGAGTTTCGTTTCGTACCCGCGGTGTCGTTCCGGTCGCGGACGCAGGTGTCGACGCACCACGGAGCCGTGGCTGTCGGCGTTTCGTCGAACGCGGCCTCGGAGGAACCCGTCATACGGATCGTCGTAGTCTTTCACCGTTCGTCGCCAGTAGTCGGCGACGACCGGTACACCGCTACGACGATCCGTATCAGTCGTCGGCGGGCGCCGTGCCGGAGCCGTCCTCGTGCTGCTTCTTGACGTGCGAAAGCTTGCCGCCGTCAGCGAGGATGCGGCGCTCGCGCTCGGAGGCGTCCAGCGTCGCGGTGAGCTCCCACTCGTCGTTGACGCGGACGGTGAACTCCTCCTGACCGGAGGAGACTGCCTCGGCGACGTCGTCGACGATTTCGATGTCGTCGCCCTGCTCGATGTGCTCGTAGTCGGCCTCGTCGATCTGCAGCGGGATGAGGCCGAAGTTGAAGAGGTTCGCCTTGTGGATGCGGGCGAAGCTCTGTGCGAGGACGCCCTGGACGCCGAGGTACATCGGGCACAGCGCCGCGTGCTCGCGGGAGGAGCCCTGGCCGTAGTTCTCGCCGGCGACGAGGAAGCCGCCGTCGCTCTCGAGGGCCCGCTGGGCGAAGCTCTCGTCGACCCGCGAGAGGGTGAACTCCGAGAGCTTCGGGATGTTCGACCGGTACATCAGGATGTCCTGGGTCGCCGGGATGATGTGGTCGGTCGTGATGTTGTCCGTCATCTTCAGGAGGGCAGGCCCCTCGAGCTCGGAGTCGAGCGGGTCCTTCAGCGGCACGTCGCCGATGTTCGGACCCTTGATGAGCTCGTCGTCGACCGCCTCGTCCGGCGCGATGAGGTCGGGGTCGTCGTTGCCCATGCCCTCGCCGTACTTGTCGCCCATCTCGAAGCCGGGGTCCTCGAGGTCGCCGAGCTCGTCGGCGAGGTCCCGGGGGTCGATAATCTCGCCGGCGATGGCCGCCGCCGTGGCGACCTCGGGCGAGCAGAGGTAGACGTTGTCGTCCTCGATGCCCGAGCGGCCCTCGAAGTTGCGGTTGAACGTCCGCAGCGACACCGAATCCGAGGCGGGCACGTGGCCGATGCCGATACAGGCGCCGCAGGTCGCCTCGGAGAAGTTGACGCCGGCGGCCATCATCTCGGCCGTCCAGCCCTCCCGGGCCAGCATCTCGGAGGCCTGCTTGGAGCCGGGCGCGACGATCATCTCCGTCTTCCGGTCGGTGGTGCGGCCCTCGAGCATCTTCGCCGCCGGAAGGATGTCCTCGTAGGCGCCGTTCGTACAGGAGCCGATGATGACCTGGTCGACGTCGGTGCCGGCGACCTCGCGGACGGGCACGACGTTGTCGGGCATGCTCGGCTCGGCGATGAGCGGCTCGATCTCCGAGAGATCGACCACGATCTGGTCGTCGTACTCGGCGTCCTCGTCTGGCGTAAGCTCGACGTGTTCGTCCTCGCGGCCGAGCCGTGCCAGCCAGTCCTCCGTCCGCTCGTCGGTCGGGAAGATGGAGGAGGTCGCGCCGAGCTCCGTTCCCATGTTCGTGATGGTCGTCCGCTCGGGAATCGACAGCGTCTCGACGCCGGGACCGGTGTACTCCAGCACCTTGCCGACGCCGCCCTTGACGGTCAGCTCCCGCAGGAGGTGCAGGATGACGTCCTTGGCGGTCGCCCACTCGCCGAGTTCGCCCTCGAGGCGGACCTCGACGACCTCCGGCATCTCGATGTAGTAGGCGCCGCCGCCCATGGCGACGGAGATGTCGATGCCGCCGGCACCGATGGCCAGCTGGCCCAAGCCGCCGGGCGTCGGGGTGTGCGAGTCGCTGCCGAGCAGCGTCTTGCCGGGCGCGGCGAAGTTCTCCTTGTGGACCTGGTGACAGATGCCGTTGCCCGGCCGCGAGAAGTAGGCGCCGTACTTGCCCGCCGCCGAGCGGAGGAAGCGGTGGTCGTCGGTGTTCTTGAAGTCGAACTGGTAGGTCTGGTGGTCGCAGTA
>PXQM01000067.1:34577-42443 GCA_003021325.1 Halobacteriales archaeon QH_10_70_21 | reverse complement strand
GTGGCTCCGTCGGGCGAAAGCGGCAGCCGGGTCGCGTCGGCCCTGACCCACGAGACGTCGGCCGTCGCCCCGACCCGGCGCTCGTTCTCGCCCGCGGTCGACAGCGGCGCCGGGTCGAGGTCGACGCCGACGACCCGCTCGGGCCCCCGGAGGGCGGCACCGAGCGCGAGCATCCCCGTCCCACAGCCCAGGTCGAGAACGGTCCGGCCCTCGACGTCGCCCTGGAGGTCGGCGACGTGGACGATGTGTGCCGCCAGGTCCGGCGGGGTGTGGTACTGCTCCAGCGGCGCCTTCGGGTCCTCGAACCCCGCGACGACCGCCAGCTCCTGTGCCAACCGCCGACGCGTCGCCCCTGCGGTCCCCTCTGTCATCGTTTGCAATACTTTTGAGACATTGGTATAGTTTTGTGCATGCTCAGGAGTTATCAGACGAGCCGGTGTCGTCGGGCGCCTCGAGGGCGCTCGTCAGCGTCTCCGCCCTGTCGAGCGCCAGGTCGACGTACTCCCGTGCGGCGACGTACACGAAGAAGGCGGTGGCGACCGGGTTGCCTCCCCTGGAGGCGGACTTGAGCCTGTCACCGAACGTGACCATGTCCTCGGCGAGGCGGCCGAGCCGCCGCGGCAGGGGGGCGGCCCCTGTGAGCGCCTCGAGCCGCCGGACCGCCTCCCGCTTTTCGCTCACGAGCCGCTTTGCCGGGAACGTCTCGCGCTCCAGCAGCTCGAAGGTCAGCTCCCCTGCCGCACCGAACGCCTCTATCTCGGCTCTGACCTGCAGGGAGTTGAACAGGAGCTTGCCGGTACTCGGGTTGGCCGGGTCGCCCGGGTCCGCGCCCCGGAGGAGCTGCGACCGGCGCGACCTGACGGTCGACACGATGGACCGAATCCGCTGGGGAACCTGCACGCTCCCGGCGTCCTCGTCCCGCAGCAGCTCCTGCGACGCCACCTCGTCCAGTTGCGTCCCGAGGACGTCGGTCACGGCGTCCCTGCGAAGCGGCCTCGAGGGGTCGACCGCCGTCCGGGCGAAGCCGACCGCGTTCGTCCTCCAGAGCCGCACCAGCTCGATGCGGGCCCACGCGCCGGCTATATCCTGCGACGTCACGGGTTCCGGTCCGGAATCGAGCCCCTCCACCCCCCGCTCGGCCTGGCTCAGTTCGTTCCCGGTCCGCTCGATCCCGGATTCCGCAGCGGTAATCGTCGGCAGGTACCGGTCGACCGGTGCGCGGAACCGGTACTCGAAGCGGTCCTGCAGGGCGTCGAGGGCCGCCTGCTCGCGCTCGAGCGCCGCCCGGACGGCCTCGACGTCGAGCTCGCCGGTCTCCGCGCGGACGTACCCGAGGACGGTCCCGACGTCCTCGAGCCGGCTGATCGCCCTTCGGTACTCCCGCCTCGAACGGGTCTCGCGGAGCGTCTCGACTGCCTCGCGCGCCCTCCCCAAGACGTTCTCCGGGTTCCGGAGGGACCCCCACACGTTCGACAGTTCGACGTCGTCCGCCGACGTTGCCTCCTCGTCGGCCGTTTCGACGAGCCCTTCGGCTCGGGCGACCAGGTCCGCCTGGTGTTCGTCCGACACGATGACGGCGGACGGAATCGCCGGCACCTCGACGTCCGCGGCCTCCGCCAGCGCGGCGTCACTCGACAGCGGCACGTCGACGGGTGTGACCGTCTCCTCCCGGGTTGGCTGGTCGGCCTCGTTGCAGCCCGCAAGGAGCGCCGCGCCGGTTGTAGCGAAGAAGCCGCGACGGCTGAATGGCATCCAGCAGGCTATTGGCGGCCCGGGCGAAAACGTCTTCCGGTGACGGAGCCCGGTAGCACCCGCTCAGCGGGGTGACCCGGGGTCGTCGTCCTGGTCGTGACCCCAGCCCGTATCGGCCTGCCGGGCGTCCTCGCGACGCTGGCGTTCAAGACCGGGGCGTCCGCCGGTCCTCGACCGTCCGTCTCTCCCGCTCGCTTGCCCTCCCGATGCGTCGTCGTCTCTGTAGTCCAGGTATGCCGCGCCGACCCCCATGCTGGAGAGCACGAATCCGAGGATGCCGCCGAGTATCGGCACGGCACCGGTGAGCACCCCGAGCACGATGGCGACCAGCAGCGCGACGCCCCAGTCGTCGCTGACCGACCGGCCGGCAGCGAGGTAGCCGAGGTACCCTACGATGGCCAGCGCGATAAACATCGGAATCACGACGAAGATGCCGATGATGGTGATGACGAGGATGACGCCGACGATCACCGCTGCGATGGTGATTCCGAGCCCGTAGATGAACGCCGTGACCGGGTCCGACCGCACCCTGTCGGTCGTCCGCTTTGCGTAGTCGGGTGCGAGCGCGACGAACCCGCCACCGACGACGAGCACGAAGAGCCCGGACCCGAGGGCGCTCGCCACCAGCGATACGCCGAACTCCTCGGGGCTCGCTGGCTGTGCGGCGACGGGGGCAGTGGCCTGGAGCGACAGCCACAGGCTCGCGGCCAGCAGGACGGTTCGACTGCCTGGAGGGCTTGCCATATCCGGGTTACCGTGGCTGCCGTATAATAAATAACGATGGGGTTGGACGCGTTTTTACCGAACCGCAGGCGCCGAGCCCCGCCCTCGACGGGGCGACCGACGGGAGCGGGCGGCGGAACCTGGCGCCCCAGCCTGTCACCAGGTGCCGTGGAACGTGTCGAACTCCAGGGCCTCGAGGGGCTCCTCGCCGACGGCGATGCGGTACTCCTGGGGGGTCAACATCGGCTGCTTGAACTGCGGGCCGTCGTCGGTCGTGATGCGCGGACAGCCCGTGTTGACGTAGGCGTCCAGCCCGAAGTTCGTCAGCCGGCCGGGCGTCACCTCGTCCATCGTGATGAGGTAGGCGTCCTCGTTCTCGCGGACGATCTCCTGGGCGGTCTCCCAGCGGCCCTGGCCGATCTTCGTGCAGAAGATGACGCCCCACTCCTCGGCGTCCATCGCCCTGTGGACCGCGCCGTACCGCTGCTTCATGAACTTCTCCGTGTCGGCGATGGTGACGACGTTGTTGACGGGGTCGGCGATGACGACCTTCTTGTCGGGATGCTCCATCGCCAGCCCGAGCGGGTGGAACTTCCCACCGCCGACGTAGAGGACGGTGTCGGCGTCGACGTCTGCCGAGGCGTAGTTGCAACCCAGCACCTGCCCCTCGTGGGTCAGCCGCTCGTCGCCACGACGGGTCTCGACCGCGAAGCCGCGCTCCTCGAGGCATAACTTGTTCATGTGCTGGGCGGTCGTGACGAGGCCGACGGCCGGCTCCGCCTCGGCGCCGGGGTCCGGCAGCTCCGAGAGCGACTCCTCCATGATGGGCGCCACGTCGACGTTGGAGAACAGCGGAACGTAGATTATCCTGTCCGATTCCTTCATCGGGGAGTGGCCGAAGTGGACGAAGACATCCGTCCGGCGCATCAGGTAGGTGTCGAGGTCGCAGGCACCGTAGCAGGGCTTGCCGGATATCATCACGTCGACGCTTCCGGGCAACTCCGTCCGGAGGTCGTCGGCGACGCGCGGGCCCCGCCGCTTCAGCCCCTCGGGGAACTGCAGTCCGACCGTCGAGGCGTCCCGCTCGGCGACCGCCTCGACGATGCGGTCGAGTTCGTAGTCCCACGTCCGGTCGTGCTTCAGCGACATCCCGGTGTTCCGGAGGTCCCCCTCGGTGTACTCGGTGTCCGATTCCTGACTCATTGTCCCTCGATTGTTCGCCGCGGCATAAAACGTGCGCGCTTCGGACGTGCGAACCGGCTCACGTACCGTCTGAGGTCCTTGATTGGGGCCGACGATTCCGGCGGCCCGTCACCATACGAAAGTGCATGGAACAAAGCTTGCGGTTATAACTTTCGACCGTTCGAGAGCTCGATAAACGGTCAGTACGACGAGGTATTATCAGTCGTTTAACATGGTTCAACGGGCCGTTTGCAAAGCCCCTGAGTGTGCTTCGTTCGCCCGTGACCTAGTATGGGGGAGAGAACGAAACCAATCCGTGAGCCGTCCTTGTGGTCGCCGCCGCAGTTACGCTATCCACGCTGGCGATGGCTCCCGCCGCGGCGGCCAGCGGGGACAACGGCCCCGGCAACGACTCGTGCGGATACGACGCATCGAACCCCGGGCAGAGCGACGGCGTCAACAACGCCTCGCGGAAACACGGGGGCGAATGTCGACCGACCGATGGCACCGAGCACGGCGACGACGCTCCGGACCAGTCGGATAACGACGAATCGGAGGCCGGCGACGAAGACGTCAAGGAGGACGATTCAGACGAAGGAGACCCCGGTGACGGGAATGAATCGTCGGAGGACGACGGCAGCAAGGACTCCGACGATGGCGAGGGAGACGAGCAGGATGACGGCTCGGATGAGTCCGACGGCGAAGGGGACCGTGGAAACACCGGAGATGGAGACTCCGGGAGTGGCGATGAGGGGGACTCCGGAGCTGGGGAGGCCGGGAGTGGCGATAACGAGAACGCTGGAGATGAAGACACCGGTGATGGAGACTCCGGAGATGGAGACGCCGGCAGTGGTGATGACGAGAACTCTGGCGACGGAAGCACCGGAAGTGGCGACGATGGAGACGCCGGAGATGGAGACACTGGAGATGGTGACACGGGCGATGGGACAGGTAGTGATGGCGGCGACCCCGGTACTGACGAAGGTAGTGCCAGCACCGACGACGGTGAGGAGACCACCAACGAGGACGATGGCCGTGATGACGTCGACCCGTCGACCGACGATGGGTATGACGGCGACGCGGCCGACCCGAGGGACCCCGGCACGCCCGACGAAACCGAGGCGCCACAGAAGTCGGTCGATGACGGTTCGGACGACGAGGCCGGTGACGACCCGGACGCCGCCGAGAACGACCCCACCCCGACGCCGGTCCGGGCGGGGGCGGCCGACGACAGCAGCGAGTTCGCGGCAGTCGGCGCTCTGGCCGGAGGCGCCCTCCCGGCGTGGCTGCTCCTGTTGCTCACGATTATCGTGATGGTCGTGGTCGCACGCCGGGCCCGCGAGACCGTCGGCGGCTGACGGCCTGCCCACCGGCTATCCGGCAGCATTTTAGGTTCGAGGCTCCTACGGACGCCAATGAGCGTCGAGACCCACGATGAGACCGACCTCACCGACGACGTGGACGAGTTGGCGAGGGAGCTGGGCAACGCCATCACCGACCTCCCCGTCTACCAGGACTACCTCGAGGCCAAGGCGGCCGTCGAGGACGACGCGGAACTGCAGGAGGAGATACGGGCCTTCGAACGGCTCCGCGAGGAGTTCATGATGGCCCGCCAGGCCGGCGAGGCCACCAACGAGGACCTCCGCGAGCTCCAGCGCACCCAGCAGGAGCTCCACGAGCAGCCCAAGATGTCCGAGTTCCTCGAGGCCCAGTCGGAGGTCGAACTGCGGCTCCAGGAGCTCAACGAGCTGGTCTCCGAGCCGCTCGCGGTCGACTTCGGCCAGACCGCCGGCGGCTGCTGCGAGGACTGACGACGCCGGCCGTCCGAGAGCGCCGCCCGACGCCCTCCCGTCGGCCACGGAGTTTATCGCGCGTCCCTCGGTACCCACGCGCATGGAGCTTCGAGTAATCGGGGCGCCGATGGACCTCGGCGCCGACAGGCGGGGAGTCGACATGGGACCGTCGGCGGTTCGGTACGCCGGACTGGACGACAGGCTCGAGAGCCTCGGACACGCGGTGACCGACGCGGGGAACGTGCCGGTGCCGCCGGCGGAAACCCGCGACCCCGACGCCGGAGCACCGCCGGCGGGTCGGGCGAAGTACCTCGAGGAGACCGCGTCGGTCTCGCGGGCCATCCGGAGCGAGGTCGAGACCGCACTCGAGGACGGCGCGGTGCCGCTCGTGCTCGGCGGCGACCACTCGATAGCAATCGGGTCGGTCGGCGGATCGGCGACGGCGGGCTCGACCGGCGTCGTCTGGTTCGACGCCCACGGCGACTTCAACACCCCCACGACGACCCCGAGCGGCAACGTCCACGGGATGCCGCTGGCGGCGCTTCTGGGCTACGGCTACTTCGAGGGCCGCGAGTGGGCCCACGCCCCCAACGTCAGCGAGGAGAACGTCGCACTGGTCGGGTTGCGCTCCATCGACGACGAGGAGCGGGTGCGCATCAACGACAGCGACGTCACGACGTACACGATGGGCGAAATCGACGAGCGCGGCTTCGCCGACGTCTGCGCGGAGGCCTTCGAGGTCGCGACCGACGGCACCGATGGGGTCCACGTCAGCTTCGACATGGACCTCGTCGACCCGGACGAGGCGCCCGGTGTCGGGACGCCGGTCCGGGGGGGCATCACCTACCGCGAGGCACACACTGCGATGGACCACGTCGACCGCCGGATGGACGCCATCCGGTCGATGGACGTCGTCGAGGTGAACCCCATCCTCGACACCCACAACCGGACGGCGGAGCTGGCGGTCGACCTGCTCGGCAACGGCTTCGGCGAGCGGGTGCTGTAGCCCGACGGCACCTCACACGGATTGCTGTAGTCCTTTATCGGTCGTCGCCGGTGGCGCGTCTGCGATGACCGGCCCATCGTCGCGACGGTCCGTATCAGGCCGGGACGTCGAGGTCGAGCGGCTCGACCCCGTCTCGCCGTCCGGTCCGACGGTCACGAGGTGGTTCCGCGGGACGGCCCGCCAGACGCGGTCGTCCTCGAAGAGCGGTTCGCTGGCGACGATGGTCGCCGCGTCGCCCTCTGGGTCGGGCGTTCCGACGAACGCGCCGTCGCCGGCGACAAAGGAGCCGGCCTCACCGACGTAGAGGCTCTGTGCTGTCGCGTCGGCCGGGCTCGCGTACCGCGTCGCGATGATCGACTCACCGTCGGTGAGACAGAAGTTCGCCCACGTCGTCTCCTCGGCGGCTCCGACCTCGTGTTTGAGACCCTCGAGGCACTCGAGGCCGTCGCGGACGGCCGCCGCGAGGTCGGATGGCTCCGGCTCGACGACGGCCTCGCCGAGTCGCTCCTGAACCACGGCGAAGGCGTGCTCGCTGTCGGTCGTCCCCCGGATGCCGAGGTACGTCTCCCGCTCCAGTTCGTCCTGGAGGCGACGGACGACCTCCTGGTAAGCGCCGAGGCCACCGTTGTGCATGAACATGAGCTCCTGGCGGCCCTCCGCTATCTCCCCCCGGTGACGGCTATCCTCGAGGGTGTGCTGGCCGTCGGGGAACGGGTGGCAGTTGAGCTGGTGGACGGCCAGCCCGGGGCTGGCGGTCCTGACGTGGGCGAAGTATAGCGGCGTCTCGACGACCGGGCTCACGCGTCGCATGTTCTCGTCGTTCGGCGGGTCGGACCTCGCGGTAGACGGCCGGCTCGGGGGTCATCTCGGGCTCGTACCACCCTACTCCCCACCGGTCGCCGTTCAGCGGCTCCGACCGCTCCTCGGCATCCGTCGACTGCTTGATGATGGAGTGGTCCGGCTGGTAGAGCAGCTCCTCGAGCTGTATCGGCGGGCCGTGGTAGGCCATGAACCGGCACATGCTCGCGGTGTCCCGCCGGGCCGCAACGAACTTTCCAGACCGTGTCGAGTTCACAAAGGGGGTCGCCCCGGCCGGACCGCGAGCCTTTTTGCGCCCGGCGCGCCACCACCGTCCATGACCGTTCACTCCGACTGGGGCGACTGGCTCCCGACCGCCGTCGCCGACGCGGACCCCGACGGCGTCCGGCTGTGGTACCTCGGCTGCAACGGCGTCACCCTGAAGGCCGCCGACGGGACGACCGTCCTCATCGACCCGTACCTCGGGACCGGCGACCCGCCGCGGACCGTGCGCATGATCCCCGTCCCGTTCGACCCGGCCGACGTCGAGGCGGCCGACGCCGTCCTCGCGACCCACGAGCACACCGACCACGTCCACGGCCCCTCGCAGGC
>PXQM01000067.1:14756-34427 GCA_003021325.1 Halobacteriales archaeon QH_10_70_21 | reverse complement strand
GAGCACGACGCCCGGACGTTCTTCCACGGCGGGGACGCCCGCCCCAGCGACGCGTTCGACGACGTCGGCGACCGCTACGACATCGACCTCGGCGTTCTGGCGTTCGGCTCCTCCGGGATGATACCGGACAAGGAGACCGGCGAGCCGACGTACACGAAGTGGTACTCCGACGAGAACATGGCCGCCGAGGCGGCTGCCCAGCTCGAACTCGACCGGCTCGTTCCCACCCACTGGGACATGTGGAAGGGGCTCACCGCCGACCCGTGCGCGCTGCGACCGCACGTCCGATCCCACCCGTACCCGGAGCGACTCGAGATACTGGAAATCGGGGACAGAACGTCGTTGTGACGCTCGTGGCCGCGTCGGCGACGGCACCTCGTTTTGACGTTCATAGCAGCGGATAGATTTATGGACCAGAACCGACACCGACTCGTATGGCCGACGTAGCGTCCGACGAGCCCGTCGTCGCATCGCGAGACGGGATAACGGTCGAGAAGCGGTACGAACCGGACGACTTCCCGGTTCCCGCCATCGCCTTCACGCTTCGCTCCGAGCGGGACGAGACCGTCTCGGTCCGGCTCGTGGACACCGTCCCCGACGACGTCGAGGCCGAGGACGTCGGGTTCCACCCGAAGTACGGTGCCGAGTTCTGGGCCGTCGAGGGCGAACGCATCGTCTTCAACCGCGAGTTCGAGCCCGACGAGGAGTACGTGACCGTCTACGGGCTCCGCGGCAGGGACGCCGCCGACGTCGAGCGGTTCCTGACGGAGCCGACCATCGACGCCGTCGAGCCGGCAGAAGAGGGGTCCGGCGACGTCGTCCGGGACGTCATCGACACCGGCGTCGACGACGGCCTCGAGAGCGCGGTGACCGAGGCCGAGGCGTCCGAGCAGCCCGACCTGACCGACGACGACCCCGTCCTCGACATCGACCTCCCGGAGCCGGAGCCGGCGTTGGACGACGGCGCGGCGGACGACGACGGGCTCGGGACGGTGGCGACCGGGGATGCCCGAGGGGCGGCGATGCCCACCGGTGGCGGCGAGGAGTCGGTCGTCGCCGCACTCGCGGCGGAAATCCGCAACGGCGAGGTTGACGACGACGACCTCGAGGAGCTCCGCGAGGCGTTCGGCGTGACGGACGACGCCAGTACCGACGCGCGCATCGAGCACCTGCAGTCACAGGTCGCCGACCTGGAGGCGTACACCGACGCCCTCGAGGCGTTCCTGGACGAGGAGGGCGACGCGCAGGCGGTGCTGGAGGGGGTCCGCGAGGACTACGAGACGACGACCGAGCGACTCGACGAGATCGACGAGCAGCTGGCCGAGCTGTCGGCCTCCGTCGACGACCGGGTCGACGAGGAGCTGGACGCGGTCCGAGACGACGTCGCGGCCCTCCAAGAGACCGTCGGGGAGCTGGAGTCGGAGCTGGCGGACGTCGCCGAGATGCGCGACCGCCTCGCGTCCGCGCTCTCCGGACCCGGGGGCGGAAGCGAGCCAACAGACGGCGACGCCTGACCCTCGTCAACGGGGCGTAGCGACGACCGAACCGCGGCGGTTTTATTCACCGAACGCCACCAACGGACAATGACGACGCTCCGTGTCGCCGTCCCGCGGAAGGGGCGGCCGCTCGAGGCGGTTCTGGAACGCGTGGCCGGCCTCGCCGGGGTCGAGGCGGCTGCCGACGAGGTCGCGTCGACGCTCCGCTACGAGAAGGCCGTCACGAAGGGGGAACTGTCCGCCGACGGGTCGGCCTACGAACGGCTCGCCGAGTACAGCAGTACCGACAGCTCCGCCCCCGAGTTCACGCTGCTGCGGGACGGGCGGCCGGGGATGCCCCGACGGGTGGTGTTCGACAGCCTCCGGGTCGACGCCGGCGACCACGAGCTCCACCTCGTCGGCCGCGAGGAGCCGTTCCGCGCGCTCCGGAAACACGAGTTCGCGCTCGGGTTCGACAGCGCCGACCTGGTGCTCGAGGAGGTCGTCTCGCTGGAGCCCGAGCCGCTGTCGTCGCTGTCGGCGGTCAACGACCGCATCGACTCGAAGGACACGGACGTCCGGGTCGCGGGCGGCCTCGGCGACACCGTCCAGCATACGCTGCTGTCGACGCCCGACATCTCCGCAGAGCCGACCCGGGCGTTCGTCGCCGACTACGAGGGCCCGCTCTGCATCTCGCCGCGGTACGAACGGCTCGTGCAGGCGGTGCTCGGTACGTGGGCACTCGAGGGAATCGAGTTCCGCTANNNGCTGTTCCCGAGCGAGACCGTGCTGTTGGAGAACCCGGCGGAGGCCGGCGATGCGGCCGAGACGGTCGCCGGGGCGCTCGTCGGCGACGCCGGCACGCCGACGGCCCGCCAGCCGGATCGACGCGACGGCGGGCGGAACCGTTAGGGCGCCGCAGCCGATAGATTGCCCGTGGACGAGACCGTCGCCTGGCTCCGGGACCGACCGTACTACGAGGGGCAGGTCCGGGCCCACGAGGTGACCCCCGGCGGCGCGGCACGCTTCGAATCGGTCGACCTCGATTCGCGGCTCGAGTCAGCCCTCCGGGACCGAAGTATCGAGCGACTGTACGCCCACCAGGCGCGCGCCATCGAGGCGGTCCGGGACGGCGACGACGTGGTGCTGGCGACGCCGACGGCCAGCGGCAAGAGCCTCGCGTACACGGTCCCGGCCTTCGAGCGGGCGATGGACGACCGCGCGACGGCGCTGTACCTGGCTCCGCAGGTCGCGCTCATCAACGACCAGACCGAGACGCTCTCGACGCTGGCCGACGGGCTGGGGTTCGCGAGCGGCGTCGACGTGGCCCAGTACACCGGCCGGCAGTCCCGAAGCGAGAAGGAGGCCATCCGGGAGCGACAGCCGACCGTCCTCTGCTGTACGCCCGACATGCTCCACTACGGCCTGCTGCCGCACGCGCGGCGGCTGTGGTCGTGGTTCTTCGAGCGGCTCGAGACGGTCGTCGTCGACGAGGTACACGAGTACCGCGGCGTCTTCGGGAGCCACGTCGCGCTGGTGTTTCGGCGGCTGGCCCGCCTTTGTGCGGAGTTCGGCGCCGATCCGGAGTTCGTCTGCTGTTCGGCGACCATCGGCAACCCGGTCGAGCACGCCGCGACGGTCACCGGCCGGGACCCCGAGGGTGTCCGGCTGGTCGACGCCGACGAGAGCGAATCGGGGCCGACCCACTGGCTGCTGTGGAACCCGCCCGAGTACGACGACGGCGGGTGGGGCGAGGGGGCGACCGGCGGGCGGCGGCGGTCGAGTCACACCGAGACCGAACGGCTGTTCTGCGATCTGGTCGCCCGGGGCCTGCAGACGCTCGTGTTCACCGCGTCCCGCCAGACCGCCGAACGGTACGCATCGAAGAGCGCGGACACGCTCCGCCGGCGGGACGACCCCGGCCTCGCCGGGAGCGTCGTCGCCTACCAGGCGGCGCTGACCGACGACCGTCGCCGAGAGATAGAGGCCGGCCTCGACAATGGCGACGTCCGCGGGGTCTGGAGCACGAACGCCCTGGAGCTCGGCGTCGACATCGGAGGGCTCGACGCGGTCATCCTGGACGGCTACCCCGGGACGCGGATGTCGGCCCGCCAGCAGGCCGGGCGGGCCGGGCGCGGTACCGACCCCTCGCTGGTCGTGGTGGTGGCCGGCGAGGACCAGCTCGACCAGTACCTGGTGAGGAACCCCGGGGCGTTCTTCGACGGCGACCCCGAACGGGCGGTCACCAACCCCGAGAACGAGCGGCTCATGCCGGACCACGTCCGCTCGGCGGCCGACGAGTCGTGGCTGCGGCCCGCCGACGACCGGTACTTCGGCGGCCGGTTCGCGTCGGTCGTCACCGAACTCACCGAGGCCGGGGGGCTCTCGCGCCGCGAGACGAGCGAGGGTATCCGGTGGCTCAACGACGGCGCCAGCCCGCAACACGAGGTGAGTCTCCGGACGGTCGACGACGGGCAGGTCCGGCTCCGGGGCCCGGACGGTGAGACGATCGCCGAGCTCCCGTTCGGGGACGCGCTCCGCGACGCCCATCCCGGCGCCATCTACCACCACCAGGGGCGGACCTACGAGGTGACCGACCTGGACCTCCGGGCGAACGTCGCCCAGCTGCAACCCACCTGGGCCGACTACTTCACGCGGGTGCTCCACGACAAGCAGATCACCGTCGAGTCGGTGCTCGACTCCAAGCAGCTACCCACGCGCCCGGACGTGACGGTCAGCTTCGCTGACGTCGAGATGCGCAAGCAGATAACCGGCTTCCAGCGGTTCGACGCTTCCAGCGGTGAGTCGCTCGGGTCCGAGGAGCTGGACCTGCCCGAGACGAGTCTGCGGACGCGGGGACTGTTCTTCGCGCTCCCGGACGACGCCACGACGGCGCTGGAGTCGGGCGGCGACCTGCCGGGGGGCATCCACGCTGCCGAGCACGCGATGATATCGATGTTCCCGACGACGGTGCTCTGCGACCGCCGGGACGTCGGCGGGCTCTCGACGCCGCTGCACCCTGCGACCGGCGCGCCGACGGTCTTCATCTACGACGGCTATCCCGGCGGCGTCGCGCTCGCCAGGACCGGCTACGAGGAGTTCGTCGACCTCTCGGCGACGACGCTGGAGATGCTCCGCGGCTGTCCCTGCGAGGACGGCTGCCCCGGCTGCGTCCAGTCGCCGCACTGTGGGAACGCGAACGACCCGCTCGACAAGCGGCTGGCGATCACGCTGCTCGATCTGCTCTTGGACCGGTAACCGCTCGTCGTGGTCGCACCTGCGGCCGCTGTTCCGGGGTCTGCAACCCACCTCCAAGCGTTTAGGTCACTGGCCGCGTCTATCGAGGTATGCCGAATGAACTCGACGACAGTACGGCGATAGTCACCGGCGCCAGCAGTGGTATCGGGAGAGCGACGGCGGAGGCGCTCTCGGCGGCCGGCGCCGACATCGTTCTCGCCGCGCGGAGCGAGGACCGCATCACCGCGCTGGCAGACGACCTCGAGACGGACGCGCTCGCGGTCCCGACCGACGTCAGGGAGGAGGCGGATGTCGAGGCGCTCGTCGCCAGCACCGTCGACCGGTTCGGCGGCGTCGACGTGCTCGTGAACAACGCCGGCCTCGGCCGTGGGAGCTCAGTCGAGGACCTCTCGACGGACGAGTACCGACGGATGATGGAGACGAACGTCGACGGGATGTTCTTCACGACACGGGCCGCCCTGCCCCACCTCCGGGAGTCCGAGGGAACGGCCATCTTCATCGGGAGCTTCGCCGGCGAGTTCCCCCGCTCGTTCAACCCCGTCTACGCGGCGACGAAGTGGTGGACCCGCGGGTTCGCCAAGAGCCTCTCGGCACAGGCCGGAGACGAGGTCGCCGTGTCGATCATCAACCCTTCGGAGGTCCGGACCGAGTTCGGATCGGAGGACGGCGAGAGCTTCGAGCAGCGATTCGATGAGGGAGAGGTGACCGAACCGGCAGAGATAGCGGACGCAGTCGTCTTCGCGGCCGAGCAGTCGCCGTCGATGGTCAGCGAACTCGACCTCTTCCGACGCGACAAGTTCACCGGGCTCTGAAGGGGGTCTTCGACGGGCCGGACGTTGCGCAGACGGGTCGTGCCGTCCGGACGCAGGCGCCTCATCGCCGTCTCGTCCTTCGATTCGGTACGGACGTCGGGTCGTAGAGAGTCACGGATTTGCTATAGCAGTATATGGTTTATCGGTTCGAGCGCGAACAGAATCCTGACGTATCGATTGGGTCAAAATTCGACCTGGACCTGTGGCGACGGCCTCTGGCAGTGGGCTCCTGGAGAACGGTCCGTTCCTCAGGGCGGAGAAGATTTCAAAACAGACGGTAGATGTTCGCCTCGTAGACCTCGCGGACCCTGTCCCCCCAGTTGTGCGTGTAGGTGTCGATGATGTCCGTCGCGACGTCTCCGCGGAGGTACTTCACGATGCCACGGTCCCCGGTGCGGTCCCGGAGGTGCGTCGTGAACCGCGGCGCGGTCGGCGACGACCGACCGGATCATCGAAGGGGTCGCCCGCTTGCCCCACCCGCTGGTCGAGCAGAACAGCGCCGGCGAGTCGGTGTCCGGTCGAACCGCCAGCCAGGCCTTCAGCAGCCGCTTCAGCTCTTCGTCGACCGGGATGACCGTATCTCGCTTCCGCTTGTTCGAGGCCGACCGCTCCTCGCCGTTGTGGCTCTCCCCCCGCGTGGGTGCACTCGCGACGAACAACGAGTCCGGGCGGCCGTCCAGCGTTCCGCGATGCTCGGCCGGGTATGCCGCCTGTACCTCCCTGTCATCGAGATGGAGGTCCCGGAGGTCCAGGTTACAGCACTCCCCGACGCGCATACCGGTCTTCAGGAGGGTACCGACGAGCGCCCGCTCGAGCGGATGCCCCAGCGACCCGACGAACGAGCGCATCTCCGGGACGGAGATCTCCCGACGGGCTGGGTCGGCGTCGATGGACTCGTCCATCTCCTCGGTGACGAGCGCCATCGGGTTCGACTCGAAGGCGCCGACCTGCGTCATGTAGGCGTAGAACCGGTGGACGTAGGAGGCGTAAGAGGCGACGGTGCTCTCGGCGTGCTCGTCGCGGACGGAGTGGACCCACGCCATACACTCCCGCCGTGTGGCCGTCCCCAGACCGGCGCCCTCGGCCTCGAGGAAGGCCTCGAAGTCCCGGAGGACACGTTCGTAGGCCGACCTGGTGCGCTCGCTGCGGCCGTGGAACGTCATCTCCTGCAGGAAGTACCCGACCGGGTCCTCCGGCGTGGCTGCGCCGGCGCGGTCGTCAACGCCCATCCTCGACCACCGTGTAGCCGCCGCGTCGCCCGCTGTACCTGACCCTGTCTTCGGCCTGCAGCTCCTCGAGCGCGTCGTCGAGGCGCTCCTCGGTGTCGTCAGTCACGCCCGCGACGAGTTCGTCCCAGTCCGCGACGCCCGACTCACTGAGAACGTCGAGGACGCGGTCTTTCAGGCCGCCACCCCTGGGGGTAGCGTCCGGGGAAGCGGGTTCGTCGTGCCCGTCGCTCGAGAACTCACCGAGGTCGAACCCCCGTCGGCCGGCCTGGACCATTATCCGGACGTACTCCGCCTGGCTCATATCGAGTTCGTCCGCCTCCTCGCGCCAGCGGTCCCGCTGGTCGCTCGGAACGTAGGTCTGGACCGAGACGCGGTCGGTCTCGCTCATGTCCAGGGCCACGAACGCGTCCCATATTAAGTTACGTCAGACAACTCGATAAGAGCCCTTATCGACAGTTCTAAGTGATGAATCGGGTGCAAAGCAAGCTATTATCGTCGAATATAAGCTATCACCGAGCCTTGGGAATGACCTTTATAGATAAACTGTCTGACGGGCAATCTTGGAGACGTGGTCGAGCGCGCGGTCGGGTCCACCTGGAGCCGGGCCATCGAATGCGGTGTCTCCAACGTTGCCTCGTCAGGGGGAGCCGTCACAGACCGCAGCGGACGGTCCGGTCGAATGATCGTTGTCACGAGTGAGCGCTCATCGCAGGCAGTCGAACAGTCTCGTCCGTGGTGGAACGTCACCGCTGGACGGCGCATCCTGCTCACGACGCCTTTCGGCCGCCGTTTCGTCGGCAACCTCTGCTGACAGATCTGAGGCACTTCCGAAAAATGTTGGGAATTATTTACTTCCGGGGAGTCGCGCTCTCAATACATAAATCGTATATCGCTATACACAATCCGTGCGGGCCAGTAGTTGAGACTGGCTCTCTCAATGCATAGACCACTTTACTCTCAGAGTCGTACAAAACAGGTCAGAGTACTACTGCCGAACCCGGACAAGCGCACCAACTGAGAGAAGTCCAAGGAACGCACCGGCAGCAAGCGTCAGAAATGCGACGGAGTAGCCGCTCTGATCGAGGGCGATCCCGAAGACAATCGGTGACACGACTGTCGTCGAGAATCCCGCTAACGACTGAACTGAGAGTGCAGTTCCGATATGCTCGTCAGGAACGACTTCCGTTACAAGCGTTGACGTCGGGGCGCTATCCAGTGCGAGCACGACACCGTAGATGAGAGTGAGAGTTACCAGTATCATCAGTGGAAGACCACCGAGCAGTCCGAATACCGCACTTAACAGGGTACTCAGTCCAAGGCCAGTCGCTATCGTCTGTGGCCGTCCAAGACGGTCGCTCAGCCACCCCCCAGCAGTGTTGCCTGCACCGCTCATGATGATCATCGCGCCGACGACTAACCCGGGAAGCACTGTGGAATCGACGGCGGCAAAAGCCGGAGTCGAAACGAGAAAGGCCAGCAGCCAATTCCGGACGCCGAACAGCTCCCAGTTATGCCACGAATAGATGCTAATCGCAGACAGGAACTCGGCGTTCTTGAGAAGAGAGAGGTCAAAGGTAGCGGACGATATCGTTCGTTCGGGACTATCCCGGGTTAATCCGAGCACTACCGGAGCGACGAACAGCGCACCGATACTCGTAACGCCAATCGCGAGTTGCCAGTTGACTGCTTCGGCGGCAACAGTCGCAAATACGAACGAAAGTCCACTTCCCAGCTCGTACGTGCCAATGTAGAGTCCCAGAGCCCGCCCGCGAACAGCCTCGGGATACCAATCGCTGACAAATCGCATTCCCGGCACGTAGACGCCGGCGACAAACAACCCTGACAGGAAGCGTAGCACTGTTCCGATAAGAAATCCGTCACCGATCACAGCAACGCCGAGACTCGGGAGTCCGGTTCCAGTCGCACCGATGGCAATGACCCACCGTGGTGAATATCGATCAGCGAGCCAACCTGCTGGGACAATCGCCACGAGGTACCCCGCCTGAAACGCTCCGAAGACAATGCCAGCCTGTGTTCCCGAGAGGCCCCACTCTTCGACGACCAACGGGAGTACTGCTGAGTAATTGAACCAGACCAGCACTGAGAAAAAAAGCGCAATTGCGGCAACGATGAGAACGCGTGTCCGTTCTTTTGCCGGGGCAATCATATCCGTAAATCAGCACCTACACAAAGAGGAAGTTCAGCCCATATCCGACAATCGTTCCGATAGTAACGACTGTCACCGCGTAGACCGCGAGGAGTTTCCGCTCGAAGAGCTTGTTGAGAAGAATCAGGTTCGGGATACTAACTCCAGCACCACCGACCACGAACGCGATGACGGTCCCGATCGGGACGCCTTGGTCGACGAGCGGGGCAGCGATGCCGAGCATCCCCGACATGCTGACGTACAGCGGGGCCCCTGCGAGTGCGGCTAGTGGAACCGCCAGCGGGTTCCCGGCGACTTGCTGGAGCCACGACGCAGGCACCGCCCCGTGAATCAGCGCACCCAGTGCCATCCCGAGCAACAGATACGGGAGTGTATCTATGAAGAACGACCACGCACCCCCCGCCGCAGTTATACCCCGTTCCTTGTGGGTCTTCGTCGCCTGCGTGTTCTGCGTCGGTGAACCCGTTGCCGTCCCGCCGTCAGTTGCGACCGTGCGGTCGCCCGTTGTGATCCGCACGTTCTTGACCAGGTGATCGAGATCGAACGTGTCGATAACGATGCCACCGATGATCGCGGCGACCAGTGCGGAGACGAGATAGATCGCCGTCACTTCGACGCCGAACAGCCCCAACAACAGAAACGCTGCAATCCAGTTGACGATAGGGGATGCCAGTAGGAATGAGAACGACAGTCCAAGCGGCGCGCCGGCACCGAGCAACCCGGCGAGGACTGGCACGGTCGAACACGAGCAAAACGGCGTCACGGCACCCAAGCCTGCTGCCGCGACGTTCCCGCTTCCACGGTTTCGCTTCCGGAGCATCGCCTCGACCTTCTCGGGCGGCAAGTACTCCTCGACGAGCCCGACGAGGAACGATGCCCCGATGAACAGCGGCACGAGAATCGTCGCCAGGTGAACGAAGTACGCCCACGAATCCAGCAGTGCAGTCTCGATACCGGACGGAATCATGCTGTCTCCTCTGCGAGGGCGTCGGCGATATCGAGTAACTGAAGGACAGCCGTATCACCGATGCGGTAGTACGTCCACTTGCCCTGTCGACGTGTGTTGACGAGTCCAGCGTCTTTGAGTTCACGGAGGTGACTCGCGACAGTCGACTGGGGGGCGTCGAGGACGACTTGGATCTCACACGCACACAACTCCCCGTCTCTGAGCGCTTCGAGGATACGAATCCGGTACTCGTTCGAGAGTGCTTTGAAGATCGCTCGTGTTGCTTCAATTTCCGTATTGTTGGGTGTCAGGCCGAACAACGATTTGAGGCGGTCGTCTGGATCATCGTACAGACGGTCGAGCGTCTGTCGTGTGGATTCTGGAACGGAGTCGGCCATCTTCGGTTATTCCTCGTCGTCGATTTCTTCAATCTCGACGCCACAGCAAGCGTCGTCGTCAGTTTCTGGCTCAGTTCCGAACAGCGTATCCGTGATCTTCCCGAGTAGCGAGTTCGCCATACAAATCGATAATACTCGGTATAGCACTAATAGCTTTCGATGGCAGAGAGTCCTCTGTGATTCTCGTTTAAGCTCTCCAAGCATCTTGTCCACGGAAGAATGCTATACCAGCTCCTAATGGACTTATAGCCACTTGTCAAACCGCCATTTTCATATTGCTAAATCTCGAATCGTTTATGCCGTTCTGATCACTCAGTCATAAAAGATGTCTTCGAGTCATAGGTCGCGCCGAACCATCTTTCGACAGATTTCCCGACGCTCGCACCGAGTGGCCAGCGTACGATTCAACGCCGTTGTATGACCGGACCTCACTGGCGGGGCTGGAACCAGACGTTCGTACGGTTTCAGAGCGGTGGTTCAGACACGATGCCCACGATTCAGCTGATGAGTCCGTCTGCTTAGTTCCGTTGGCATACTTCAGATTTGGAATGCACGACTGCTACACAGACTTGACAAGCTACGAAATGCAAACGCTGTTTCGTCTTTTCCTTCTGAAAGAATGCCACGGCTGGGACCGCGAGACCGCGCTCGTCGAATACCTCAGCCAACACCCCAATTTCTGTGAACGACTCGGTCTTGAGATGGTACCAGATCAGTCGACACTATGGCGTAGCTGGCACCAGCGTTTTACAGCGCGTCGCCCGGAATCGACTGCTCGTCCTGCGGGAACCACGCCAGGTCGTGGTCTGCGTCGAGCCCGACCCTGACGCGGTCGTCGAGCGAGACCTTGTCCGCGTGGTTGTGCATACAGCCGACCACGTCGCCGGACTCCAGCTCGACCCGGTAGAGGACCGTCGGTCCGAGGTACCGCCGGTGGATCACCGCACCGTTGGCCTCCTCCGGACTGGCGGCTTCAGCGCGGATGTCGTCCGGCCGGACCATCAGGTCGACCACGGAGCCCCAGTACTCCTCGGTGAGGCCGTCGACGCGGTCCAGCGGGATACAGCCGAGCGCGGTCTCGACGCAGTCGTCGCGGACCTGCCCGGAGACGAAGGAGGCGTGCCCGAGGAAGCCGGCGACGAACCGGGACCGCGGCTGCTGGAAGACGGCCTCCGGGGTGCCGACCTGCTCGATCTCTCCCTCGCTCATGACGGCGACCCGGTCGGAGATGGACATCGCCTCCTCCTGGTCGTGGGTGACCGAGATGGCGGTGACGCCGGCCTCCTTCAGTATCGCCCGGACCTCCTCGCGCATCCGGACGCGGGTGTCGACGTCGAGGTTCGAGAACGGCTCGTCGAGCAGCAGGAGGCTCGGCTCGGGGGCCAGCGACCGGGCCAGCGCGACGCGCTGCTGTTGGCCGCCCGACAGCTCCTCCGGCGCCTTGTCGTCGTGGGCCGTCAGCCCGACGAGTTCGAGCAGTTCGTCGACGCGGCGGCGCCGGTCGGGTTCGTCCCAGTCGTCGATACCGAACGCGATGTTCTCCCGCGCCGTGAGGTGCGGGAAGAGGGCGAACTCCTGGAAGACGACGCCGACGTCCCGCTCCTCGGGGGGGACGAACTCCGGTCCGGAGACGGGCTCGCCCTCGATGCGAACGGTCCCGCCGTCGGGTCGTTCCAGCCCGGCGATGATCCGGAGCGTCGTCGTCTTCCCGCACCCGGATGGGCCGAGGAGCGTCAAGAGCCCGCCGTCGCGCACCGATACCGAGAGGTCCCGGATGACGGGCGTGCCGTCGTAGGCCTTCTCGAGCCCGTCGAGTTCGAGCACCGTCTCCCGCCGTTCCGGTGCGTCGAACCCCGAGGCCGCGCCGCTTTTTACGGTCTCGCTAGACACGGTCCCCACCTCCGCGTCCCGGAACATCTGGCGACTCGCTAGCCATCGTACGAAGTTTCTTTAGGCAAGCCAAAAGTACCTTCCGCTCTCCTGCCGCCCGGCCGGCACGTCGAGGGCGAACGACGACCACCCGGCGTATAATGACCCCTCATGGGTCCGGGCCGTATTAGGGAAACTAAGGACAACGGTTTTACTCTCGAGTCGGAGCATTAGGGTATGGAGTCGAGAACACGAACCGGCGTCGGCGCGAGCGTACGCCCCTGGCGCGCGGGGGAAGCATGACGCTTGCGGACCGCACCTGTGTCGTCACGGGCGCCTCGCGCGGCATCGGTCGCGCCATCGCCGAGGAGTTCGGGAGCCATGGCGCCAACGTCGTCGTCAACTACCGCGCATCCGAGGAGATGGCCCACGAGACCGTCGACCGCGTCGAGGCCGCCGGCGGGAGCGCCGTCCCGGCGCAGGCCGACGTCTCGGACGGCGACGCCGTCGCGGCGATGGCCGAGGCGACCCGCGAGCGATTCGGCCCCGCCGACGTCCTCGTCAACAACGCCGGAATGACCATCGACAAGAAGTTCGAGGCCATGTCCACGGACGACTGGCAGCGGGTCATCGACGTGAACCTCGGCGGCATGTTCAACTGTACGAACGCTTTCTTCGACGACATCAGAGCCGCCGAGGACGGCCGTCTCATCAACATCTCCTCGGTCGTCGGCCAGCAGGGTAACTACGGGCAGGCCAACTACGCGACCACGAAGTCCGGACTCTTCGGGTTCACAAGGACGCTCGCGCTCGAGATGGCCGGGAGCGGCTCGACGGCCAACTGCGTCGCGCCCGGCTTCGTCGAGACCGACATGCTCGAGACGGTCCCGGAGCGGGTCAAGGAGAAGATCCTTCGCCGGATTCCACTGGACCGCTTCGCCACGCCGGAGGACGTCGCCGGCATCGTCCGCTTCGTCGCCAGCGAGGACGCCGGCTACATGACCGGCCAGATACTCGCGGTCAACGGCGGCATGGAGTGGTGAGCCCCTAACGCTTAGGACGGTCCCACGAGAGTGGGAACCATGACCGACGTAGCCGTCATCGGCGCCTCGATGACGACGTTCGGCCAGCGCGAGGCGTGGATTCGCGAACTGCTCGCCGAGGCGGGTAGCGCGTGTCTCGACGACGCCGGCGTCGCGCCGCAGGAACTGGAGCACCTGTACGTCGCCAACATGGCCAGCGGCGAGTTCGAGGGCCAGACGGGCGTCCCGAACGCCCTGGTTCAGGACCTGGCGGCGACGCCCGCCTACACCCAGCGGGTCGACCAGACCTCCGCCTCCGGCGGGGCCGGCATCTACGCCGCCTGGCAGTCCGTCGCCAGCGGCGCCTCCGAGATGACGCTGCTCGTCGGCGGCGAGAAGATGACCCACCGCACGACGGGCGAGTCGACGGACATCATTGCCTCGCTCACCCACCCCGTCGAGTACAAACACGGCGTGACGCTGCCCTCCTTCGCAGGGCTGACGGCCCGCCACTACCTCGAGCGGTTCGACGCGCCCCGGGAGAGCCTCGCGAGGGTGGCGGTCAAGAACCACGAGAACGGCGCACTGAACCCGCACGCGCAGTTCCAAACCGAGATAGACGTCGAGACGGCCCTGGAGTCGCCGATGATAGCCGACCCGCTCCGGCTCTACGACTTCTGTCCGGTGACCGACGGCGCGGCGGCGCTGCTGTTCTGTCCGGCCGAGCGCGTCCGCGAGTACGCCGACAGCTACGCCGTCGTCTCCGGCGTCGCCGGGGCGACCGACACCCACGTCGTCCACGAGCGTGCGGACCCGACGACGATGGGCGCCGTCGTCGAATCCGGCGAGGCGGCCTTCGAGATGGCCGGCCTCGGCCCCGACGACGTCGACGTGGCCGAACTCCACGATATGTTCACCATCCTCGAGTTCCTGCAGATGGAGGGGCTCGGCTTCGCGCCGAAGGGCGAGGCCTGGCGGGAGATGGAGGCGGGGACGACCGAGCTGGACGGCGAGCTACCCGTCAACACCTCGGGCGGGCTGAAGTCGAAGGGCCACCCGCTCGGCGCGACCGGCGTCGCCCAGGGGTACGAGATATACAGGCAGGTCACCGGGAACGCCGGCGAGCGGACCGTCGACGCCGAGGTGGGGCTGGCCTGCAACGTCGGCGGCTTCGGCAACTGCGTCACCACCACCATCGTGGAGGCACGATGACGATGGAAGCCTACCGGTACGAGGACGGGAGCATCACCTACCCGGGCCACCCCATCGGTCCGGACGGCAGCGAACCGGTCGGGACGGTCGACCTGAGCGAGTACACCGCCGAGGTGGTCACGTGGACGACGTCGCACGCAACGCCCCCCGGCGTGCGCGAGCCGAACCACCTCGCGATCGTCGAGTTCGACGTCGACGGTACGCCGGTGCGGGCCATCGGGCAACTGACGACGGCCGACGTCGAGACCGGCGACGAGGTGCGACCGGTCCACTGCGAGGAACTCAGGGACCCGGCGGCCGGAATCCGCAAGCCGGAGAGCCAGGCGTGGGACGGCCACCGGTTCGAGCCGGTCTGAGCGTCGACCCGCCGGTGCCGCCGGCCGGGCTCAGCTCTCCTCGCCGGTTTCGCCGTCGTCCCCCGGTCCCTCGTCCGGGCCGTCGACCTGCCGTCGGATCGTCTCCAGCTCGTCGTCGACGTCGATGGCAACCGACTCCGCTTCGTCGCCCTCGTCTCCGGTCGTCTCGGCGTCCCGTGACTCGGCTGCGGCCAGCCGTTCGTCGACCTCTGCACGGAGGGTACGGGCCTCCGTGAGCAGGTCCTGCACCGCCGGGTCGGTCGGGTTCCCGCCGGCGGCGGCCTCCTGCAGATCCGCGAGCGCGTCGTCGAGCCGGCGGAGCGACTCCCGGCTCGCAGCGGCCAGCCCCTCACGGCCCTCGTCGACGTAGCCCAGCGAACGCCGGCCGGCGTCCGCGAGCGCGTCGCTCCCCTCGAGGGGGCGGCCGTCGGCAACGCGGATGGCGCCCGCGAGCAGCTCGAGCAGCCGGATGTTCGTCTCCAGAAGCGAGATGAGCGCCGGGATGGTGTACTCCTCGGTGAACCGGAGCAGCTCGCCCGGTGACGGCGGCCTCGGGAGCCCGAGCGGTCCTCTCGGCGGCTCCCGGAGCTCCGAACGAAGCTGTTCGAGGGTCTCCGAGAGCTCCCGAACGGACGCCTCGAGGTCCTCTGTGTCGTCCATACACGATATGCGTGGCCGACGTTCAAAACGATACGGACGGCGGCCCCCGGAAGTTTTATATGAGAGTGTTTTTATTTAGCAACAAGGGAAATGAAATTCGAACCGGACCCCCCAGCGGACGCCAGCGTTGCACAGGGTCTCGCAGCCCTGAAACGCAAGGGGGGGTCCGTGCTGGTCGTCGGGGCGGCCAGCGGCGCACAGCACGATGTCTGCCATCGGTTTCTCGAGGGTGACGACGCGCGCGTCTTCGTCGACACCGACGGGCCGGTCCGCGGCGACGAGACGGCGACGGAGGTCATCGAACGACCGGTCCCGACCCGGAGCTCGGCGGCTGCAGGCGCCCCCGGCGGCGCCGCGGGCATCGGGTCGCTGGCCGCGGACTTGGCGACGGTGATGCAGGACCGGGGCGAGGAGACCGAGTCGCTACGGGTCTGTTTCGACTCGCTTCGGCCGTTCGTCGACGCGACGGACCTGCCGTCGCTGGTTTCGGCGCTCGAATCCCTCCGCGAGACCGCCAGAGACGTCGGTGCTGTCGTCCACTTCCACCTCCCGGCCATGCCGGAGGCCGTCCCGCCGGCGCTCTACGACGGTGTCGACGCCGTCGTCGAGGTCTGGCGCCAGAGCGGGACCACCTACCAGCGGTGGCGGTTCCCGGGCGAAACCGAGTCGACGGAGTGGGTCGAGGTCTGACGACGAAGGGGGCCGAGGTTTAGGCCGACCAAAACGCTTTAGCACCCCCGGAGTAGAGTGTACGGTAATGGCAGCCACTCCGGACCGGGACGAACGAGCGGTTGGCCTCCGAGCACACTCCACGTCGCCAGAGCGGACCGTGTTCACTGAACCGGACAACAGCGACGGCTGGATAGCGACGGATTACACGGTCGAAGCCGAGCGGTAGTCTACGACCGAAGCACTACGCTGTCGAGCGGTAGTCCACTGTTCTCCGATAAAAACGGCGACGCTGCGTCAGTTGGTGGCCGACTCGAGGACCAGCGTGTCGTCCTCGAGGTAATGCTCGAAGTGGTGGGCGTGTTCCTCGACGGTCTCGAGGTGCTCCCGGAGGATCTCCTCGCTCGTGTAGTCGCCCAGCTCGTTGGCCAGCGCGATGTGGTCGCGCATGGACTCTATCATCGTCCCCATGGCCTCCATGTCGTTCTCGAGCGAGGTCCGGATGTCGTAGACGTCGTCGCCCTCGCGCTCGATGGGAGCGTGCTCCTCGTAGGTGGAACCGCCCGACAGCGGGACGCCACCGATGGCCTGTGCGCGCTCGGCGAACTCGTCGGCCGCCGCCTCTAGGTCCTCGGCGACCTCGCCGAGGTACTCGTGGAGTTTGAGGAACTCTGCGCCCTCGACGTTCCAGTGGTGCTTCTTGATCTGGTGGTACAGGACGTAGGTCGCAGCGAGGTCGGTGTTCAGCGCGTCGATGATCTGCTCGGCCTTGTCCTCCTCGAGACGGATCGCCTCGCTCTCCTCGACGCTGCCGGCCCGACGCCGAACGGATTCCTGGGTACTCATACAGCCACAGATAGGTGCGCAATTAACTTAAAACTTCCTGCCTGGGTAAAGAGATTTTGGCTATCAAAAAATTTTGATTTCGTTTGGGAAAGGTAGACACGGTTACGAACGATAACCGGGGCATTCCTCGCCGACGGACCGACGGGCGAACGCCCACCCGGGTCGGCCGGGAGCCCGCGCGTCGGGTCGTCCTGAGCGGGTGGCCGGAGCGGCACGTTCGCGGCCGGGGCGCCCCTGCGGGCCGTTCGCACGCCCGTGCCCGCCCGATCGGGGTGCGAGGACCGTCGGACGGGTCGCCCGTCCTGCGGTCGAGGGCGGGGGAGCGCGAGCCCGCGCGTGGGAGGAGCAACTACACAACAATGTCAGTGTACGTGGATTTCGACGTACCCGCCGACCTCGAGGACGACGCCATCGAGGCTCTCGAGGTCGCCCGGGACACGGGTAGCGTGAAGAAAGGAACGAACGAGACGACGAAGGCAGTCGAGCGAGGCAACGCGGAGCTCGTCTTCATCGCCGAGGACGTCAGCCCCGAGGAGGTCGTCATGCACCTCCCGGAGATCGCCGACGAGAAGGGAACCCCGTACGTCTTCATCGAGGCCCAGGACGACATCGGGCACGCGGCCGGCCTCGAGGTCGGCAGCGCCGCCGCGGCCATCGTCGACGCCGGCGAGGCACAGGACGACGTCGAGGACATCTCCGAGAAGCTCGAGGAGCTCCGGTAGGTGACAGACGATGAGCGCTGAAGAAGACGGGGGCGGCGCGACCCCCGCCGAAGTGATCGAGATCGTCGGCAAGACCGGCATGCACGGCGAGGCCATGCAGGTCAAGTGCCGGATCAAGGAGGGCGAAAACCAGGGCCGCATCATCGCCCGGAACGTCCTCGGTCCGGTGCGCGTCGGCGACGTCCTGCAGCTTCGCGAGACGGCCCGCGAGGCCGACTCCATCGGAGGCCAGTAACCATGCCACAGACACGAGCGTGCGACTACTGCGGGGCCGACATCGAGCCCGGGACCGGGACGATGTTCGTCGCCAACAGCGGCACCGTCACGCACTTCTGTTCCGCCAAGTGCGAGAAGAACGCGGACCTGAACCGCGAGCCCCGGGACCTCGAGTGGACCGAGGCCGGCGCGGGCAGCCCGGCTGCGGAGACGGCCGGCACCGACGCTGAAGCGGCGGCCGAGGCGG
The DNA here is from genome assembly GCA_003021325.1 of Halobacteriales archaeon QH_10_70_21. The sequence goes on along the minus strand of PXQM01000067.1, from coordinate 16,323 downwards.
CGGACTCCGGAGCCAACGAGACGGAGACCGAGACGCCCGACCTCGAGGCGGCCGAGGAAGACGCCGCCGAGGCGGCTGAATCGGACGAGGAGGCCGACGTCGACGAGGTCGAGTCCGAGGCCGACGGCGACGATGCCGAAGACGACGAGGCGCCTGAAGCGGGCGGCGATACAGACGCCGACGAGACGGAGAGCGAGGCGGACGACGAGGAGGTCGAGGCCTGATGTCCGACGTCGAGCGGACCTTCGTGATGGTGAAACCCGACGGCGTCCAGCGCGGGCTCATCGGCGAGATAATCTCGCGGTTCGAGGACCGCGGGCTGAAGCTCGTCGGCGGGAAGTTCATGCAGATCGACGACGAACTCGCCCGCGAGCACTACGCCGAGCACGTCGACAGGCCGTTCTTCGAGGACCTCAAGTCGTTTATCACCGCCGACCCCGTCTTCGCGATGGTCTGGGAGGGCCAGGACGCGGTCGCGCAGGTCCGCACCATGATGGGCGAGACCGACCCCGCCGACTCCGCTCCGGGCACCATCCGCGGTGACTTCGGGCTGGACCTCGGCCGGAACGTCGTCCACGGCTCCGACACCGAGCCCGGCTCCGCCGAGCGCGAGATCGAGCTGTTCTTCGACGACGACGAGCTGCTCGACTACGAGCGCATCGACGAGACCTGGCTCTACGAGTAACGGTCCCGTCCCGCGCTCGATTCTCTCGACCGTGCTCTCCAGACGACGGTCCGGGGGTCGTCGGCTACACCACGACAGCCGTTATGGCATCCCCGAACAGGAGCAGCGACGCGATGATGGCCGACCGGATGAGCGCCCAGACCAGCGCAGCGGCCCCGACCTCCCTGAAGAAGTCCCGGTCGCGCTCGGCCGTCGTCCCCGGGGGCTCGTGGTACTCGACCGTCTCGCCGCCCGTGGCCGTCTCCTCGTGTGCGTCCGCAACGCCGTCCGGTATCAGATCCGTCATACTACCGGGTAGAACGGCTATCGCGGTGTATTGGCACCCCTCATTCCGAGGGGGTTTAAGTACGGTCCAGAGTCCGCCTGCGCGCGTCAGTCGCCGGCGTAGCCGACGTCGACCTCGCCGGCGTCGAGTTCCTCCTCGACCTGGCGGGCGGCCTCGACCATGTTCGCCATCTTCTGGTAGGCGACCTCACGGGGCAGCAGCTTCACGCCGCAGTCCGGCGAGACGGTCAGCCGCTCCGGCGGGACAACCTCGAAGCCCCGCTTGATATTCCGTTTTATCTCCCCGACGCTCTCGACCTCGCCGCTGTGGACGTCGACGACGCCGAGCGCCAGGTCTTTCGTGAACTCGTCCTGCTTGAAGACCTCGAGCTGGTCGTAGTCGCCGTTGGCGAGCTCGAGGTCGTACTCGTGGACCGGCATGTCGAGGATCTCCGGGTAGATGCGCGAGTAGTCGCCGTAGCAGACGTGGAGGCCGAGCCGGACGTCGTCGGGGACCCCGTCGGCGATGTGCTCGAGACACTCGCCGACGATGGCGTGGTCGTCGGGCGTCGTCGCCAGCGCCGGCTCGTCGATCTGGATGTACCGCGCACCCGCCTC
>PXQM01000067.1:0-14610 GCA_003021325.1 Halobacteriales archaeon QH_10_70_21 | reverse complement strand
AGGCGGGCGGCGTCGTCCAGCGCCTCCTCGAGGTCGCCCTCGTCGAAGTCGCGGTCGTCGTCCTCGGCGAGCTCCTTGGCGCGGTTGAGCCACTTGGGCTTCGGGTACGAACCGACGACGGTGGTCATCAGGAAGTGGTCGGTCGGGTGGTCCGCGGGGCGGAACTGCTCGCGGGTGTCCGGGCGGCTCATCGCGACACCTCCCCGGGGGCCGCGGCCAGCGACTCCAGCTTCGCCTCGAACTTGTTCACGGGCAGGTAGAACAGCTCGGTGTTGGCCGTCGCGTAGACCGTCTCGAACTCCTGGGCGGGGGCGTTCTCCCGGACCCACTCGACGCGGTCGGCGATCTCGGCCGGCGTCTCGACGAGCGTGTTCTTGCCGTCGACGACGCCCAGCGCCACCGAGTCCTTCGTGCCGTACTCCTGGATGTTGTAGACGTTCTCCTCGTGGTCGGTGACGAAGTCGAAGCCGATGGCGTCGACGTCGGCGTCCATCAGGTGCGCGTACGGTTTCTCGGGAATCGCGCCCCAGTATGTGTGGACGACGACCTCGGCGTCGACCGCGTCGGCGACCCGGTCGATGGCCGCGCTGGCGCGGGCGTCCTCGCCGTCCGACGGCGGGTCCGTCACGAGCGAGGGCTCAAGCAGGAAGAGCGTCTCCACGTCCGGGAACCCCTCGGCCTCGCCGGCGAGGAACGCGGCGACGGCGTCGAGGAAGGCGGCCTCGTCGCCGTAGTGCTCGTCGGTCGCCAGCTCCGACAGCGAGTACGGCCCCGGCAGGACGGCCTGGTCGGCGGCCGGCGCCGCGTCGAGCTCGGCGGCGACGTCGCCGTCGTAGGTCAGCTCGCCGCTGACGACCGGCTCCCGGTAGAAGTTGTTGTTGTCGTAGTAGCGGACGATACCGCGGGTCTCGACGTTCTCGTGAACGGTCAGCGGGTGGGCGAGCATGTCGTCCCACCGGAGCTGTCCCTCGACGACACGGTCGCGGTCGTATGCCTCCACGACCGCGCCGGACTCGTCGCCGGATATCAGGTCGTCCTTCTGGTGCCCCTTCAGGTCCGCCAGCTCCTCCTTCGCCCGGTCGGGCAGCGGGAACAGCCCTGGCGTCGTCGCGATTACCTCCGTCATTGTTCGCCGGTACGAGATGACGGCGTTTAATATTTCCTACTCAGGTATTATCTCTGGTTATCTCGAGGACGACGAGCCGCTCGAAGGGGAACGATTCGTCGGCGAGTTCGCGGGTGGCGAGTCCGGCCTCGCGCGCCAGGTCGTCGACCGCCTCCAGGCCGGTCAGAGAGGAGACGAGCAGGTACGCCCGCCCCGTCGGCCGGAGGACGCGACCCACGTCCCGGAGGAAGGGCCGGACGAGCCGCCGGCCGTCCTCGCCGCCCGACAGCGCGTGCTCGAGGGGGTCGTCCCACTCCCGGTCCGGCGGCGTCGGCAGGTACGGGGGATTGAACAGCACGGCGTCGAAGCGCCCGTCAGCGAACGGGTCCAGCAGGTTCGCCCTGACTGCGGCGACGCCGGCGTCCCTGGCGGCCTCGCAGGCGTCGGGGTTGATGTCGCTGCCGACCACGCGGGCGCCGGTTTCGTCGCGAACAGCCGCGGCGACGTAGCCCGACCCGACGCCGACCTCGAGCACCGACTCGCCGGCGTCGAGTTCGTCGGCCGCCGTCTCGGCCAGGAGCCGCGAGTCCTCCGCCGGCTCGTACACCGTCGGCATCTCCCGGCGGTCGGACGGGGTCATCCGTCGCCTCCGGCGTCGCCGGACGTCTCGTCGGTCCCCTCGCCGTCGGCGTCCTCCGAGCGGATGCCGTCGAGGAACTCCCCGAACTTGCGCCGCAGCTCCTGGTCCCCCTCGGTGCCGGAGTCGATTCGCTCGAGGATGTTCCGGAGCCGTCGTCGCCGCTCGTCGTCGCCGCGGCCGGCCAGCTTCGAGCGTGCGTCGTCGAGGGCTTCCGGGTAGACAGCCCCGCTGTCCTCGCGAGGATGGGGGCTCGTTACGTCGCCCTCGACGAGCTGTGCGGCGCTTTCGATGTCGCGTTCGTCGGCCTCGTCGGGTCCGGTCGCCCCGTCGGAGTCGCCGTCACCGCCGTACTCCGTCTGGACCGGCTCGCGGACCTCCATCGAGTCGCCCGGTTGCGCCCCCCCGGCGACCGGCTGGACGGCCCGCTCGACCCGCTCGTCTTCGGCCCTCTCGCCGCTCGTCGCCACCTCGAGGCCGTCGGTCTCCTCCCGGCCCATGAGCTCCCGCTGGGGGAACGGGATCTTGATGTCCTCCGTCTCGAAGGCCGACTTTACGCCCTCGATGACCTCGTTTTGCGCGCTGAGCTTCCGCTGGATAGTCGGCCGGTCGATCCAGTACCGCAGGCGGAGGACGACCGAGGAATCCCCGAACGACTCGAGGATGACGTCCGGGTTCGGCGAGTCGGCGACGGCGTCGCAGGACTCCATCGTCCGTTTCGCGATGGTCGCCGCCTCCGAGATGTCGTCGTCGTAGTCGATGCCGACCTCGGTGGTCAGCCGCAGCCGTTCGGTCTTCGAGTAGTTGATGACCTCCGTGTCGGTGATGCTGTCGTTCGGGATGAGCAGGTGTTCCTCGTTGAAGGTCCGAATCTGGGTGTTGAAGACGCTGATGTCGGTGACGATGCCCTCCCGGTCGCCGACGGTTATCCAGTCGCCGGCCTCGAAGGGTCGCCCGAGGAGGATGATCGTCCCCGAGAGCACGTTCGCGAGGGTCTTGCGGGCCGCGAGACCGAGGACGACGCCCAGCACGCCGGCCCCCAGAAAGAGGTCCGCCGGAGCCACCCCGAACAGCCCGAAAATGAACAGCGAGACGACCACGAACAGCGATATCTGGACGAGGTGGTGGGCCAGCTCGCGCTGGTGTGGCGAGATGCGACCGCGCTCGGACCAGTAGCGGATGAGGCGCTTCGTCACCCGCGTCAGCATGTAGGTGCCCAAAAGCGCGATGAACCCGATGTAGAGGTTCACCGCCGTCTCGGCACCCGGGACGAGTCGGCTCCCGAAGCTGTTGAGTTCGGTGACGGTCTCGCCGGCTCGGCGCCAGATGATGATGAACAGAACGGCGTCGACGAGCGCGACGCCCATGATGGTCAGCGTGCGCGCTATCTCGACGAGCTCGGGCGTGAACTTCCGCTTCAGCGGCTTCCCGCCGAGATAGATGACGAACACCGCCACGAGGAACCCGAGCGGGAGCGCGACCGTCGCGAGGTACTGCTTCGGCCGGGTGTCGATGGCTCCCTGGAGCCGCTGCACCAGCCGCCAGTACCACGGTACCAGGAGCGCGGGGGTCGTCGTCATGTCATCGAGTCGGGCGCCGGTGGCCGCCGGTCATTCGCGCTCGGCCTCCGCGGCGGTCCGGGCGAGCCGGGCGAACTCGGCCGGCGACACCTCGCCGGCACGCTTGCTCATGAGCGATTCGTCGGCCGCCTCGACGACTGCGTCCGGGTCCTCGAGGCCCGAGATGTGGGCCGTGTTGCGGACCGCGTTCCGCATCGTCTTGCGCCGCTGGGTGAAGACCGCCCGCACCAGGTCCATGAACCGGTCGTCGTCGGGCACCTCGTACGCCGGGGTCCCGGGCGTCGTCCGGACGACGGCACTCTCGACGGCCGGCGCCGGCGAGAACGCCTCCTTCGGCACCGGCTCGACGACCTCCACCTCGGCGTAGTGGCCCGCCGTCACCGACAGCCGGCCGTAGTCGTCCGTCCCCGGGTCCGCGGCCATCCGCTCGGCGAACTCCCTCTGGAACATCAGCACGGTCGGACGCCCCTCCGGCAGGAGCCGGAAGGCCAGCTCCGAGGAGACGCCGTACGGCAGGTTCGACACCGACGCCGTGAACGGCGGCAACTCGACCTCGAGGGCGTCGCCCTCGACGACGGTCAGCCGCCCCGTCTCGACGGCGTCGGCGAACTCCCGCTCGAGGAAGGCGGCGAGCGTCGGGTCCTGCTCGACGACGGTCAGCCGGTCGGCGACCTCGAGCAGGCGGTCGGTGAGCGCGCCGGCCCCCGGACCGATTTCCAGCACGTGGTCCGTCTCGGCGTCGTCCGGAAGGTAGCCGGGGAGCCGTTCGAGGACCCGGTCGTCGACGAGGAAGTGCTGGTCGCGGTCGGGGTCGCCGCGGACGCCAGCGCGGGCGATGAGCGAGTCGGGGTCCCGCATCTTTCCCGGTCCTACGTCGGGGTGCCGTATATGATTCACCATTCGCCCCTCTCCGGATGCGGGCTACTCGCCGGCCCGGCGGGCGAAGACGCGGTACTTGAGGTCCGCCTCGCGGAGCTCCTCGATGATGCGCTCGACGAGCACCTCGCGGGGGTTGTGCAGCCCCGAGACCCGCTCCTCTATCTCCTCGAAGCTCTCGAAGGGCTTTCGCTTGCGCTCGTCGAGGACGTTGTTGCGCAGCTTCTTGCCGATGCCGGGAAGAAGGTTCAGCACGTGCAGCCGGGTCGTGATGGGCTGGGCGTCGTTGTAGAAGTCGACGAACCGCTGGGTGTCCGCGTCGATGATCTCGCCTATCGCGTGCTCGATCTCGGACTCGGCGGTGCTGGAGAGCTCGCCGTAGTCGATGTCGCGGAGGTCCTTCACGTTCTCGCCGGGGGGGTCTATCTCGACCCTGTCGCCGATGTTGACGCCAGCGTCGTCCGTGAGCGCTATCTCGACCAGCCGGAACTCGTCCTCGCCGAGCGCGTACGCGACCGGCGACTTCTCGTACTGCGGCCGGTCGTCGGACGGACTGCCTCGCGGCAGGAAGTCCACCACGACGGCGGTCGTGGGGTCGGATTCGGAGCCGGAGTCGCTCATACCCTGTTCGTAGGGGGAGGCGGTATTTAAAACAGGGGCCGAGCCACGTGGTCAGCCACGACCGGGGCGACGGCGCTCGACGCCTCCGGGCACGAACCCGCACGCACCGAAGACACCGCCGAGAACGGTCGGATGGGCCAGTCTCAGGCGTACTTCGCGACGACGTCGAGCACGTCGTCGAGCTCATCGCCCGACAGCGAGTAGCGCTCCTGGGCGAACACCGAGCGGAGTTCGTCGCGGTCCTCCGGAAGGAGGTTCGCGATCTTGTAGGCGGTCGCCTCGTCGACCTTCTCGAAGCCGGTCAGCTCCTCGACCAGCTCCCGGGACTCCTCCACGTCGAGGACGGCGAAGCGGTTGACGTGCTCGATGGCGCGGGCGAGCTCGTAGCGCATCTCGCGGTCCTCTTCGAGGCCCCGCTCGTTCTCGATCGCCGCGAGCAGCTCCTTGGCCTCGGGCGTCGTCAGGTACTCCTCCTCGAGGACCTCCTTGAATATCGTCATTCCTGCTGTCGCCGGAGGTGGGCGGCGGCGGCGATGACCGTCTTGGTCACGTCGCCGTCGACGATTTCGATCTTGAACGCGTTGCCCTGCTCGTCGACGACCGTGCCGGTCCGGCCGTTGAAACGGGGGTGGAACTGGCCGTTCGGGACCGAGGGGTCGAGCTTGAGATGGACCTTCTCGCCGTTCTCGTAGGACTCGACCGACCGCGCCGGCGGGGAGGTGCCCCGCTCTCTGGGGTTGTTGCGTAGCTTGTTCCGCGTCGCCTTCCGTGGACCGTTGGAACTCGGCATTCTTGCGGGGACCTAATCAGGTCCCACACATAAAACGTGCGTTCCGGCCGCGCTCCTTCCCCGAGCGCCCGCTCGCTGCGGGCCGATTGCGGCCGCATACGGGGGTTTCGTGGTACGGAATATCAAAGTATCGGCTCCCTCGACGGCCGCACCGCTCTGCGTCGGCGAACGCGAAGACCCGTCGCCGCTCAGATGCGGCCGACTTCGTCGACGTCGACGCTCTCGACGCCCTCGACGCTCCCGAAGGCGTCCTCGACGGCGTCGGTTCCGCCGCCCTCGTCCGGGATGATGACCGTCGGGAACAGCGCGATGAGGCCGAACGCCACGTCCTCGCGGTCGACGCGGCCTATCTTCGCACCCTCCGGTAGGGTGTTCTCGAGGCGGTCCTGGAGGCCGTCCAGGTCCACGTCGGGGCTCTCCGGCATGACCTTCATCTTGGCTGCGACCTTGCCCATGGTTACGGCCCCATGAACCCACAGTCCGGGCACTCGTAGAGGTTGCTCTGCTTGCGACACTTCGCACAGCGGTAGATCAGGTGCCCGCAGTCGGGACACTTGAACTTCGCCGCGCTCGTCCCCGAGATGTTGATCCCGCAGGAGATACACTTCCGCTCCCTCCGTTGGGTACTCTCGCTGCTCATACCTCACGGTGGGTCGGCGCGACATTTAACCCTTATCAAGCACGGCGAACGCCGGGTCGCGGAGGGCCACGCCGCCCCGTCGACCGGTGGAGCCTTGCCCGCTCGCGTCGTTGCGACGGTATGGACGCGGTTCGAACGACCGGGCGGGCCCTGTTGACGGAGGCCCGCGCGACCGATGAGCGCCGCCTGCTCGTCCTCGCCGGCAGTCGTGAGGCCGGCTCCCGGGCCGCCCGGACGGCCGTCGAGGCGTCGAACCTCGGCCCCGTCTCACTCTCGGAGCGCCCCCTCGCCGGCGAGACGCTCTCGCCGGACCGGGCCGGCGACCTGCTCGGTGAGACCCACGGCTGCGTGGTCGTGGACTGCCACGACGCCTGCCGGCCGAACGCCCTCGGCCGGGCCGCCGGTGCCGTCGACGGCGGCGGCCTGCTCGTCCTCGTGACGCCGCCGCTCGACGAGTGGCCCGAACGACGCGACGGCTTCGACGAGACGCTCTCCGTGCCGCCGTTCGGCCGCGAGGACGTCGGTGGCGTCTTCCGCCGCCGGCTCGTCGAGACGCTCCGGGCCCACCGCGGCGTGGCCATCGTCGACGTCGACGACGGGCGCGTCGAGGCCGACGGCCTGACCGACCCGGCGCCGAGACTGCCGCGGGCCCCCGTCGCCCCGCCGGCGTCCCACGGGTTCCCGCAGGCCGTCTACGAGGCGTGCCTGACGGCCGACCAGCGGGACGCCGTCCTCGCCTGCGAACGGCTGCGGGAGCCCGACGCCGCGGTCGTGATGGAGGCCGACCGGGGTCGCGGCAAGTCCAGCGCCGCCGGACTGGCGGCCGCCGCCCTCGCGGCCGAGGGGAACGACGTCCTCGTCACCGCGCCGGCGTACCGCAACGCGGCCGAGGCCTTCGACCGGGCTGCCGAGGTGCTGACCGCCCTGGAGGCGCTGGCGGCCGACTGCCGTGACGCCGACAGCGAACTCGTCGTCCGAGACGGCGGCCGGATACGGTTCCGGAAGCCGGCCGACGCGGTCGGGGCGACCGCGGACGTCCTCGTCGTCGACGAGGCCGCCGCGCTCTCGGTTCGACTGCTGGAGTCGCTGCTCGACGTCGCCCCGTCGGCCTGCTTCGCGACGACGGTCCACGGCTACGAGGGAGCCGGGCGGGGGTTCGACGTCCGGTTCCGCGACCGCCTCGAGGCCGCCCGCGAGGTGACCGACGTCGGCCTCGCGGCGCCCGTCCGGTACGCGGCGGCCGACCCCGTCGAGGCCTGGCTGTTCCGCGCGCTCCTGCTCGACGCCCGGCCGCCGGTCGAGCCGCTGGTCGTCGACGCCTCGCCGGCCGACGCGACCTACGAGCGGCTCGAACCCGCTGACCTGGCGGCCGACGAGAACCGCCTCCGCGAGGCGTTCGGCCTGCTCGTCACCGCCCACTACCGAACGGAACCGGACGACCTCGCGCGGACGCTCGACGCACCCAACATCGCGTTGCGGGCGCTGACCGTCGACGGTCACCCCGTCTCGGTCGCACTCCTGGCCCGCGAGGGCGGCCTGCCGGCGGGAACCCGTCGGGAGATGTACGAGGGTGCGCGAGTCCGGGGCAACATGCTGCCCGACGTACTGACGAGCCAGCTACGGGACCCCGAGGCGGCCGACCCGGTCGGCCTCCGGGTGATGCGCATCGCGACCCACCACGCCGCGCGGTCTCGAGGCTTCGGGGAGAGACTTCTGGCCGACGTCGAGGCGGAGTTCGACGACTGCGGCGACCGGCCGGTGACGGGCCGGTTCGACACGGTCGACTACCTGGGGGTCGGCTACGGCGCCACGCCCCGGCTGGTCGAGTTCTGGACCGACTGCGGTTACCGGACGGTCCACCTCTCGACGACCCGCAACGACGAGAGCGGCGAGTACTCGGCGCTGATGCTCCGACCCCTCTCGGCGGTCGGCCGGGCGCTGGCCGACCGCCAGGGCGCCTGGTTCCGGCGACGGGTCGGGAGCGTGCTGGCGGACGCGCTCGACGACGCCGACCCCGACGTGGTGCGGGCCGCGCTCGGCGCTGCTGGCGGGACCGTCCCGCTGGAGCTCACCGACGCCGAGTGGCGCGTCGTCGCGAGCGCCGCCTACGGCCCGGGGCTCTACGACGTCGCGCCGCGTCCCTTCCGGCGACTGGCGCTGCGTGCGCTCGTCGACGGGGCTCTGGACGACCCGGCCGCCGAGCGGTTGCTCGTCCGGAAGGTCCTCCAGGCCCGGCCGTGGGACGAGACGGCCGACGCACTGGGGTACGTCTCCGAGCGAACCTGCATGCGCGCGCTCGGTGACGCGTACGAGCCGCTGGTCGACCGGTACGGGACCGAGGCCGCGCGTGCGGAGGCGGACCGGTACCGCTGACCGCCCCTCGAGCGGCGTCGACGCGTTTCCTCCTCAGACCCCGCTCTCCTCGCCGACGAGTCGGGTCATCACCCTGGCCTCGGCCTCCCGGAGCAGTTCCGACGCCGTGCCGGTCGCGACGCCGAGCGCCGCGGCGACCTCCGCGAGCGACGCCTCCCGTGGCGCCCCGTAGTAACCGAGGTCGGTCGCGGTCGCCAGCGCCTCCCGCTGTCTGTCGGTCACCGCGCCGGCGACCCGCTGGTGCCGGCGGTCGTAGGTCCCGACCCGGAGCACCTCCACGCCGACATCGGCGACCCCCCGGAGATCCTCGACGAGCGTCGTCAGCCCCCCGCCGTGCCCGACGACGGTCATCCGCAGGTCGCCGGCCGAGTCGAAGGCCACCGGCGGCACCACCACCAGGCGGAGCTCCGCGAACGGCTCGAAGAACAGCGCCTGCGACTCGGTGTGCTCCTCGCAGACGTAGGCGTAGAACGACTCCCCGTCGACGGCCGACAGCTCGCACCACCGGACCTGCTCGACCGCCTCGATCCGCTCGCGGTAGGCGTCGATGTCACCCTCCACGTAGAACAGCAGAAAGGAGACGTCCTCCCGCGAGAGGTTCCAGGCCAGCATCTCCTCGCGGACCATCGACTCCGAGGTCGCGAGGAACTCCTGCATCGGGTGCCGCATCCACTCCGGCTGCTCGAGCCGGACCCGGATGTACCGCATACCCCCGCGTACGGCTCGATACAAAAGAAACCTAGGAATATCGGGAGAACTGATACCGAGAATCCGGCCGAACCCCCGCCATGGCCCGGAACGCGACGGGGACGGCCGACGAGCACGGAACCGACCTGCCATCGGAGACGCCGCCGGGTCCGGACGGGCTCCCGGTGCTAGGGAACGTCCGGCCGCTCGTGGACGACCCGTGGGCCTTCTACGACGAACTGAGCGAGTACGGCGACGTCGTGAGCTACAGCGTGCCCCGGATGGAGTTCTGTACGGTCCTGCATCCCGACCTCATAGAGCGCGTGCTGGTGACGGACAACGAGCGGTTCGGCAAGTTCGGGTTCGAGGACCTCGGCGGCGAGTTCATGAGCGAGGGGCTGCTCCTGGCGGAGGGCGAACAGTGGCAGCGCCAGCGGACGGCCGCCCAGCAGGCGTTCACCCCCGACCGCATCCGCGAGTACGGCGACGCGATGGGCCGGTACGCCGACGAGATGGCCGACGAGTGGGCCGACGGCGAGACGGTGGCGCTCGACCGGCGGTTCTCTCGGCTCACGCTTCGCATCCTCTCGCGGTCGCTGTTCGACCTCGACCTCGGCGGGGACGCCGACGTCGTGACCGAGGTGGCGGCGGCCATCAACGACCGCGGGGACCTCGACGGCGTCTCGACGTTCCTGCCGCTGTGGATGCCGACGCCGCGGAACCTGCGGTTCAGGCGGGCCGTCTCGGAGTTCCACCCCTTCGTCGACGACCTCATCGCGGAGCGGCGCGGGTCGACCGACGAGTACGACGACCTGCTGGCGTCGCTGATGGGCGCCGAGACCGACCCCGGCGAGCACCTCCCACACGAGGAGCTCAGAGACAGCATGGCGACGTTCCTCTTTGCGGGCCACGAGACGACGTCGCTGGCGCTGACGTACCTCGTCCTCCTCGTCTCACAGCACGACGACGTCCGGCGGCGGCTCCACGAGGAGTACGAGGCCGTCCTCGGCGGCCGGCGGCCGCGACTCGAGGACCTGCCGGACCTGGAGTACACCGAGCGCGTCATCGACGAGACACTCCGGCTGTACCCGCCTGCCTACGTCATCTTCCGGACGGCCCGCGAGGACGTCGAGCTCGGCGGCTACCGGATTCCCGAGGGAACGAACCTCTCGCTGCCGCAGTTCTTCGTCCACACCGACGACCGGTGGTACGACGACCCGGAGACGTTCGACCCGGACCGCTGGACCGACGAGTTCGAGGAATCGCTACCGGAGTACGCCTACTTCCCGTTCGGTGGCGGTCCCAGACACTGCATCGGCATGCGGTTTGCGATGCAGGAGCTGAAGACGGTGGTGCCGACGCTCCTCCAGCGCGTCGAGTTCGAGCTGGTCTCCGACCCCGACCCGGACCTCGACATGGCGCTCACGCTCCGGCCCTCCGAGCCCGTCCGGGCGAGGGTTCGCCACCGCTGACGCCCGCCCCAGACCCCCCACCGTTTTTGTCTGCCGCCCGTACGCCAACCCGTGTTCCACGCCGACCCATTCGCGATTGCGGCGGTCTTGTTGGTCGCCGGGGTCATCGGGAGCCTGCTGCCGCTGGTTCCCGGCAGCCTCCTCTCGACCACCGGCGTCGTCTACCACTGGTGGGCGACTGGCGAGCCGGGGACGCTCGTGGTCGTCCTCCTCGTCACGCTGGGGCTGTTCGCGCTCGTCCTCGACTGGCTCGGGGGCGCCATCTCGGCCAGGTTCGGCGGCGCCTCGCTCGGCACCACCGCGGCCGCCGCGCTGGGCGGCATCGCGCTCGCGTTCGTGCTCGGCCCCCTCGGCGTCGTGGTCGGCATCTTCGCCGTCGTCTTCGCACTGGAGTGCCGCCGCCACGGCGACGTCGACAGCGGCGCCCGGACGGCGGCCTACGCGACCGTCGGTATCCTGGTCTCGGCGGTGATGCAGGTGCTGCTGACGGCCGCGGTGCTCGTCGGCTTCCTCGTTGCAGTCCGGTAGTCCGGCGGCACGATGCCCGCCGTTTTACCGGTTCGTCCCGGTCCCCGACCGGCCCGCGCGCCGTGCCCTACCTCTTCGTCACGTCGACCTCCTCGAACTCGCACCGGGTCTGGAGCTCTCCGGCCGTCGGGGCGACACAGGAGAGGGTCCTGATGTTCCCACCCTCCGCCACGGAAACCTGGTAGGTCACGTGGTCGCCGAGGTCAACCGTATCGAACACGCTGACGTTCGTCGTGAACCACTCGGTTCCGGAGGGGCCGGCGATACGCAGCCGGTACTCGACGTCGTCGTACGCCGCCTGCAGGGCCGAGAGGTGCTCGGAGACGAGGACCTCCGAGGGGTCCTCGTAGTCCCGCTCGACGAAGAACGCCCCGAGCGTGCGGTCCTCGTCGGACTCGTGGAGCAGTCGCTCGTCGGCCGCGGTCACGGTGCGTGCTGCGACCCGGCCGCGGCCGGGCGCGAGCCGCGTCCACGAGTAGGCCGCCACGCCCCCGAACCCGACCGCGCCGGCGGCCGCCAGGAGTTCGCGCCGCCCGATTCGGTCCACCATACCGGGCGGTTCGGGTCCGCCACCGTAGTTAGAGAGGGCCAAACGGCCGGGCTTCGACGGTGTGGGTGCCACGGGCGACGCCGAACCGCAACTGCTGTTACCCGGCCCGCCGAAGGGAGCACATGGAGTGTACCGAGCCGGACTGTTCGGAGCCGGGGGCGGTCAGGCTCCACGTTCCGTGGGACGAAAACAGGGTCGTCTGCACCGGTCACGCAAGGGTGTACGCACAGCGGGACGGTATCGTCGCCGACCCGCTCGACGAGGCCGACGAGGAGCTCCCCTAGGCGAGTCCCTTGGCCATCATCACCTCGTCGACGTAGTCGTCGCCGATTTTGTAGTGGTCCTCGCGGACGGCCTCGGTGTCCCAGCCGCGCTCCTCGAGGAACTGGATGGCGTCCTCGTTGGTCGCGGGGACGCTGTTGTAGAGCTTCTCGAAGTCGTGGTCGAGCGCCCAGTCGACGCCGCGGTCCAGTAGCTTCGTCCCGATGCCGTGGCCGCGGTACTCGTCGATGACGCCGACGGTGAGCTCGGCCGTGTGTCGCAGCTTCTCTATCTCGGGCGCGTGGATGTGGACCCACCCGACGACGTCACCGTGGACCGTTGCGACGAAGAAGACGCGCGACTGGACCTCGTTGTGGCGTAGCAGGACGTTCTCGCTCTCGACGACGTCGGCGATGCTCTCGCCCTCGATGTAGGTCTCCTCGGAGAGCGCCTCCCGGATGGCGCCCACGAGCCCCGTTAGGTCCTCCTCGCGGGCCTGCCGGATGGTGACCTCCAGCCCCTCGTCGACGAACGTCTCCTCGCTGTCGTCCTCGAAGGCGATGGTGAGCTCGTCGTCCTCCGTCCGCGCCACGATGCCGTCCCGCTTGAGGACGGCGACGTGGTGGCCGAACGCCTCCGGACTCATGTTCAGCGACGTCCGCGCGTCCCCGTAGTCGACCGTGCCGTACCGCTCGACGTACTCGTAGATGTCCTTGCGGTCACGGTGGCTGAATTCGAGGTCGTCGGAGAACTGCATGCCAACTGGTAGCATCAACCGGTACATAAAATTATTGCCGGTTCCAGCAACGTAATATAGACGGACCGGCCGCCGGCTCAGCCGTGCAGCCAGGCCTCGCGGCGGTCGCGGTCCGGAATCCGCGTCAGGAGGGCGGCCGTCTCGCGGATGCTGTGGGTGTCCATCAGCAGCTCAGCCGCCTCCCGGACGGTGTAGGTCGCCTCGAGTTCCGCGCCGTAGCAGGCCGCGTACAGCTCCAGCCAGTCGTTGAGCGCCCGCTCCAGCAGGGCGAACTGGGCGTCGTTGAAGCGGAACATCTCGTCCGTCCGGGTCTCGATGTAGAGTGCGACGACCTGTCCGGCGCCCTCGGTCAGGTACTGCAGGGCCGCCTCCTCGTCGGGCGGCTCCGTGGGCGGCTCGAAGGCCTCCCGGTCCCGGCGGGCGCGCTCGGATAGCTCGGCGACACGCTCCGGGATGTCGCTCATCCGTCCTTGAACTCGACGCCCTTGCCGCCGGCGGGGTGGTCCCACTCCGTGTCGGCGACGACGGCACACGTGCCGCACTCGACGCAGGGCTGGGTGTCGAGGCTGACGACCCGCTGCTCGCTGCCGTTCGTCCCGACGGTCTCCTCGCGGTAGCAGCCGCCGCCGAAGTCGCGGGCGCTGACCGGACAGGCCGTCACGGCCGTGCCGCTGGCCTCGTAGCTGTTGTCGAGGAGCTCGATGTGCGGGTCGCCGACGTCGTAGGTGAGGTCGCCGATGCGGTCGTCCAGCTCCGGCGGCTCGACGTCGTTGTCGGCGTCGACCCGCTCGCCGAGCGTCTCGGCGACCACCCGCGGCACCGTCACGTAGGAGGTCCGGGTGTCGGGAATCATCCCGAGCAGGAACGGCGAGTTGAACGCCCGCTCGAGGACGCCGTCGAACAGCTTCACGCCGGCCCGCCCGACCGCCGAGTCGAGCACGCCGCCGGCCACCTTCGTCACGACGTCGCTCTCCGAGAGCGTCCGGGTCATCCGGTAGCGCTTCGGCCGGAGCTTGGCCATCACGCCCTCGTCGACGAGCTTCTGCTCGTAGAGGGCGCCGGCCGACGCCTCGTTGCCGCGGGACTTCGCCTCGGCGAGCGCCTCCGCGGCGAGCCCGCCCGCGGTGACGGCGTGGTTCATCCCCTTGATTATCGGCCCCTGGGCCTGCATCTGGCCGGCCGCGTCGCCGACCAGGAGCAGCCGCCCCTCGTGGGGCGAGGGGTGGGCGGCCTTCTTCGAGTCCGGCACGAGCTTCGCCGAGTACTCCCGCTCGTGGTACTCGCCCTGGAACCACTGGTCCAGCAGCGGGTGTGTCAACAGCGCGTCGAGCAGTTCGTGCGGCTCGGCCCGCTCCTCCGCCAGCGAGTCCAGGTGGAACACCGTCCCGACCGACAGCGAGTCCTCGTTGGTGTAGAGGAAGCCGCCGCCGCGGACGCCCTCGAAGAGGTCCCCGGAGAAGAGGTGGGCGACGCCGTCGTCGGGCTCGACGTCGAACCGCTCGTTGATGGCGTCGGGCTCCATGTCGACGACGGCCTTGACGCCCTGGAACCACTCGTCGGGCTCGTCGTAGTCCATCAGGCCGGCGTCGCGCGCGAGCTCGGAGTTCACGCCGTCGGCCGCGATGATGACGTCGGCCGTTATGGGGTCCAGTTCGTCGCAGGTGACGCCGACGATCTCGCCGTTCTCCCGCAGTAGCCCGTTGACCCGCACCTCGGTCAGCAGGCCGCCGCCC
>PXQM01000066.1 GCA_003021325.1 Halobacteriales archaeon QH_10_70_21 | reverse complement strand
GGGCGCACGGTGTCGGCTCTCGCCCGGGCCGACGGCGGCGCTCCCGAAGACGGGCCCGACGGCTCGCCGGACGAGGACTCGACGACCGACGAGGACGACGACCTCGACGTCGACCCCGAGAAAGTCGGCCGTCCCGACTTCAGCGGCGAGAGCGTCGAGCGGGACTACAGCGAGCCGGCGCCGCTCGTCGACGGGGAATACGCCGTCGACCGACACCCCAGCGACCACGCCATTCCCGAGGAGGAGTCCGACGAGGAGCCCGGCGACGCGTCCGACGAGGCCGACGGGCATCACGACACGGTGGAGCACCACGCCGACGACCATCACGCCGACGACCACCACCACGAGGGGCCGCCGCCGGGCGGCTGGGACCGGCGCGGCTGGCTCGGCCGGGAGAGCACCTGGTTCATGCTGGGCCCCATCCTGGCGGCGATGACCGGGTCGGTCGTCCTCGGGCTCGTCCCCTACGGCGCCGTCTTCCTCCGGCTCATCGACGCCATCGTCTCGGCGGCGCTGACGACGGGGGTGGTCGGCTGATGGTGCTCGAGTCCGTCCCGCCGTTCGTCCCCGTGCTCGTCGCGGCCGCCGTCGCGGCGATCGCACCCCGGACGGTCGGCCACGCCGTCGGCTTCCTGGCCACCGCAGGGGTCGCCGTCGCCTCGCTCCTCGTGCCGTCCGGCACCCACATTCCGATGCGGCTCTTCGGCTTCGAGACCGTCCTGTTCGCGGTCGACGACTTCTCGCGGATGATGGGTGTCATCTTCGGGCTCATCGGCGCGGCGGCGGTGCTGTACGCCCACGCCAGCGAGGCCGACGGTCGGATGACCGCCGCGGCGCTGGGCTACGTCGGCACCAGTCTCGGCGCCGTCTTCGCCGGCGACTGGCTGACGCTGGTGTTCTTCTGGGAGCTGATGGCCGTCACCAGCACGCTCCTGGTGTGGCACTACGGCGGTGCCGCCGTCCGGACGGGCTTCCGGTACGCCCTCGCCCACGGCATCGGCGGCAGCCTCGTCCTGGGGGGCGTCGTCTGGCAGTACGCCGCCGAGGGGTCGTTCCTCTTCGGCGCCAACGGCACCGCAGGGATGGCCGGCCCCGTCGCCCCCGCGCTGATGGCGGTCGGCATCGGCGTCAACGTCGGCTTCATCGGCCTGCACACCTGGCTGCCCGACACCTACCCGAGCCCGCACGTCGCCGCCAGCGTCTTCCTCTGTGTCTACACCACCAAGACCGGCGTCTACGCCATGTTCCGGGCGTTCCCGGAGGGCCACCTCTGGATCGCCTACATGGGCGGCGCGATGGCCGTCTTCGGCGCCTCGATGGCGCTGCTGCAGGAGGACATGCGGCGCCTGCTGTCCTACCACATCATCTCGCAGGTCGGCTACATGATCGCCGGCGTCGGCATCGGCACGACGCTGGCGACAGCCGGCGCCTTCGGCCACGTCTTCAACCACATCCTCTACAAGGCGCTTTTGTTCATGTCCATCGGCGTCGTCATCTACCGCACGGGGGTCGAGGACATCACGGAGGTCGGCGGCCTCTGGCGGGTGATGCCCGTCACGTTCGTTTCCTACCTGCTCGGCGCGGCGGCCATCTCCGGCGTCCCCGGCTTCAACGGCTTCGTCAGCAAGGGTATCGTCATCGCCGAGGCCCACAAGAGCGTCGAGAACGTCGTCATCGGCTCGAAGTCCATGCCGCTCGGCGGCGAGGACCTGCTGTGGTGGCTGCTCATCGTCGGCGGCGTCGGCACCTTCATGTCGTTCATCAAGCTCGGCTACTACGTCTTCTTCCACGGCCCGGCGACGATCGACCCCGACGACGCGCGGGTCGGCCAGGCCGTCCCGATGCTCGCCGTCGGCGGCCTCTGTCTCGCCCTGGGTCTGCTCCCCGGAACCCTGTTCGGGATTCTGCCCGACACCGCGACCGTCCTGGAGAAGTACGCGACCTACACCGTCCCGCACGTGCTGGAGGCCGTCGCACTGGGTACCGCCGGCTTCGTCGGCTTCTTCGCGCTGAAGACGCCGCTCTCGAAGGCGACCTGGATTCCCGACGTAGGCCGCGTCCTCAACCTGCTGGTCTTCTACGGCGGCCGGGCGCTCGTCGTGGGCGTCACCGAGACGTGGGCGGCCGTCGACCGCGTCGCCGTCGCCGTCGCCGGCGGCGCGATGCGCGTCGGCGCGGACCCGCAGCGGTACGCCTACCGGGCAGCCGACCGGCTGCCGGGCGTCAAGGCCGAGACCCGCGCCAACGGCGGCCGCCCCGGAACGCTGGACCTCCGGGTCTCGATGGGAACGAGCGTGTTCCTCGTCGTCGCGGCGCTGACCGCAGCACTGGCCGTGTTGCTGCTCGTGTAAACTCCCCACCCTACTCGTTCACGGCGTTGCCGCTCGCGTCGCTCGGCTGTGCGGGCTGCGACTTCCGAGTTTCCGCTCGACGGGCGGCGCCGTCGCCTTACGGCGACAGGCGCTGCCGGTCTCGCGGGAACACCGTGGGACTCACTCTGTTCGTCTCACGAGCCCCACGTGACCGTCAGGGCGAAAGCCGCTGCCGGTCACGTGGGAACAGCACCGCTTCGCGGATGTTGTCCAGGTCCAGCATCGTCATCAGGAGGCGCTCGCAGCCGAGCCCCCAGCCGGCGTGCGGCGGCATGCCGTACCTGAACATCTTCGTGTAGTACTCGAAGGCCTCGGCGTCGAGTCCCTGCTGCTCGAATCCCTCGATGAGCTTCTCGCGGCGGTGCTCACGCTGGCCGCCCGAGACCAGCTCCATCCGCGGGTGCATCATGTCGAACCCCGTCGACAGCTCCGACCCGTCCTCGTGGTCCATGATGTAGAACGGCTTGATCTCGGCGGGCCAGTCGGTGATGAAGTAGTGGCCGCCGACGTCGTCGCCGAGCGCCTTCTCGCCCTCGGTCGGCAGGTCGTCGCCCCACACGAGCTGCTCGTCGAGGGCGCCGGTGGCGTTGATGCGCTCGATGGCCTCCTCGTAGCTGAGCCGCGGGAACGGCGTCTCGGGCGGCTCGAACGCCTCGGCGATGCCGAGCGCCTCGAGCTGCGCCTGGCAGTTCTCGGCGACCGCCTCGTAGGCGGCGGTGACCACCTGCTCGCAGACGTCCATCGCCTCGTGGTGGCCGCAGAAGGCGCCCTCGAAGTCGACGGAGGTCGCCTCGTTGAGGTGCCGGGGCGTGTTGTGCTCCTCGGCGCGGAAGATGGGGCCGATCTCGAAGACGCGCTCGATGTTCGAGCCCGCGATGAGCTGCTTGAAAAGCTGCGGGCTCTGGTTCATGAACGCCTCCTGCCCGAAGTAGGTGATGGGGAACAGCTCGGTGCCGCCCTCGGTCCCGGTGGCGACGATCTTCGAGGTGTTGATCTCGGTCGCGCCGGCGTCGCGGAACGCCTCGCGGGCCGCCCGGAGCACCTCGGCGCGGACCTCGAAGACGGCCTGGCCCTCCTCGCGACGGAGGTCCAGCGTCCGGTTGTCGAGCCGGGTCGACAGCTCGGCGTCGACCTTGCCCGAGGGGTCCAGCGGCAGCTCGGTGTCGGCCTCCGCCATGACCTCGATGGTCTCGGGGACGACCTCGACGCCGGTCGGCGCCCGGGGTTCCTCCTCGACGCTCCCGGTCACCGAGATGACCGACTCCCTGGGGACGCCGAGGCCGGTCTCGACCAGCCCCTCGTCCGTCTCGCCTTTCTCGAACTTCACCTGGATCCGGCCCGTCGTGTCCCGGAGGATGAGAAAAGCGATGCCACCGAGGTCCCGTACCTCGTGGACCCACCCGGCGACGGTCACGTCGTCGCCCGGGCCGGCGTCCGCCGTATACGTGCGGTTCTCCATACACGGAGTTCAGGGGGCCGACCCTTAAGCCCCACTTTTCCGGGTCGTAGGTCGGACGCGTTCCGTCCGACGACACCCGCGAGGGTTCGCTCCACGTCGGGCGGTCGGCCGCCCGTGGCTACGCCGATTCGGTGGCGTCCTTCGCGCCCCGGACGGTCTCCCGGACGGCGTCGACCCCCTCGTTGTGCACCAGGTCGCCGACGATGACCGTGTCGGCGTGCGTGCCCATCTCGTAGGCCGCGTCGTAATCGCCGATGCCGCCGCCGTAGAAGACGGTCGCCTCGTCGACGCCGTCGGTGGCGGCCTGCACGACCTCGGGGTCGCCGTAGGTCCCCGAGTACTCGACGTAGAGTATCTCCTGGCCGAGCATGTGTTCGGCGACCTCGGCGTAGGCGGCGACCTCGTCGGGCTCGAGGTCGCAGTCGGCCTCCGTGTATTCGGCGACCGAGGCGTCGGGATTCATGATGACGTACGCCTCGGTGAACGTGCGGCGCCAGTCGATCTCGTCGTCCAGCCGGGCCCATTCCTTGTGGGCGCCGACCGTCCAGAACAGGTCGCCCGCGTTGAGGACGACCGGGATGAGGTAGCCGTCGAGGCCATCCCGGTGGACCACGCTGGCGACGGTCGACGGCTCGATGTAGACGGGGACGTCGTGGGCCGTGGTGGCCTCGACGACCCGCGCCATCTTCGCCTCAGTCATGCCGGTCGTGCCGCCGATCTCGATGGCGTCCGTTCCGGTGGCACAGACGTCCTCGAAGGTCTCGCCCTCCCGGAGCGTCTTGTCCGGGTCGATCTTGACGACGTGGTCCCAGTCGGACCAGGGGGCGCTCATACGCGGCTCAAACCCGCGGGTCGCTAAAACAACTTCAGGTTGGGGCCCGCCAGGGGGTCGGCGGCGCCGGGGTCGGACCAGGAGTGTCGTCGCTGGACCCGTCGGAAATCGCCGGGACTGACGCATCCGTCTCATACTGCCGGCTGTAACTACGCCAAGCGGTCCCGTCAGGAAGATGGGGGGTCTGGAGGGTATCCAACCGGAAATCGGCGAGGAATCTTGAAAGAATTACCGCCGGCAGTATCACCCGGCCGTCCGCCGTTCGTTGGCCATCGTCGCGCGGCCGTCCTC
>PXQM01000060.1 GCA_003021325.1 Halobacteriales archaeon QH_10_70_21 | reverse complement strand
GGTGACGTCATCGTCATCGGCGCCACGAACCGCGTCGACGCGATCGACCCCGCGCTTCGCCGTGGCGGCCGGTTCGACCGCGAGATCGAGATCGGCGTTCCCGACAAGTCGGGGCGCATGGAGATTCTGCAGGTCCACACCCGCGGGATGCCGCTCGTCGACGGCATCGACCTCGAGCAGTACGCCGAGAACACCCACGGCTTCGTCGGTGCCGACCTCGAAAGCCTCGCCAAGGAGGCCGCGATGAACGCGCTGCGGCGCATCCGGCCGGAGCTGGACCTCGAGCAGGAGCAGATCGACGCCGAGATGCTCGAGTCGATGCAGGTCACCGAGAGCGACTTCAAGGAGGCCCTGAAGGGCATCGAGCCCTCCGCGCTCCGCGAGGTGTTCGTCGAGGTGCCCGACATCTCCTGGAACGACGTCGGCGGCCTCGAGGACACCCAGGAGCGGCTCCGGGAGACCATCCAGTGGCCCCTGGAATACCCCGAGGTGTTCGAGACGATGGACGTCCAGGCCGCCAAGGGCGTGCTGCTGTACGGCCCGCCCGGCACCGGCAAGACCCTGATGGCCAAGGCCGTCGCCAACGAGGCTCAGTCGAACTTCATCTCAATCAAGGGGCCCGAGCTGCTGAACAAGTACGTCGGCGAGTCCGAGAAGGGCGTCCGCGAGGTGTTCGAAAAGGCCCGGGCGAACGCCCCGACGGTGGTCTTCTTCGACGAGATCGACTCCATCGCCGGCGAACGCGGCCAGCGGATGGGCGACAGCGGCGTCAGCGAGCGGGTCGTCTCCCAGCTGTTGACGGAGCTGGACGGCCTCGAGGAGCTGGAGGACGTCGTGGTCATCGCGACCACCAACCGTCCGGACCTCATCGACTCGGCGCTGCTGCGCCCCGGTCGCCTGGACCGCCACGTCCACGTTCCGGTGCCCGACAAGGACGCACGCCGGAGCATCCTCGAGGTCCACACCCGGAACAAGCCGCTGGCAGACGATGTCGACCTCGACGACATCGCCGCCCGGACCGATGGCTACGTCGGCGCCGACCTCGAGGCGCTCTGCCGGGAGGCCTCGATGGCCGCGACCCGGGAGTTCATCAACAGCGTCGCCCCCGAGGAGGCGGCCAAGAGCGCCGGGAACGTCCGCGTGACCGCCGACCACTTCGAGGAGGCCCTCGACGAGGTCGGCGCCAGCGTCAACGACGACACCCGCGAGCGCTACGAGGAGATCGAAGAGGAGTTCACCCCCGGCGGCGAGCCGGACGAACCCGAGGTCAGCCGGACGTTCCAGTAGGCTCGACCATCCTCCCCCACTAAAAACCGCTCACTACCGCATGCCTCCATTGACAGGCAGCAGCCTTTTGAGTCAGCGCGCCCTCGTTTCGTCTATGGCCGCACAGAACGCGCACTCCGCGGACCGGGCGGACAGGAAGGCGGTCCTGTTCTGCTCGGCCTGCGGGCACGAGGCCCCCTACGACGGGGGCTGGTCGCTCGCCCCTGGCGGCGACCGGACCGACGTCGAGTGCCCCCGCTGTGGCGAACTCGTCGTCAGCCAGCCGCGGTTCGACGCCTCGAACGCCCCGGGACCGGTGGCGCTGGTCGGCCCGCTACTCGAGCTCCTGAACGCCCTCGTCCGTCACGATTTCGTCTAGAAGCGACGTCGGCGTCGCGTCGTAGGCCGGATTCTCGACGTCGAACCCCTCGGCCGGCTCCCGCAGCACCTCGCTCGCGAGGCGGTGGTCGTTCTCGAAGGCGAACCCGCCGTCGATGAGCTTCGTGCTCGAGCCGACGGCCGACACCGGCACCCCCAGCCGGTCCGCCGCAGCGGCGATTGGGAACGTCCCCACGCGGTTGTAGAGAGCGTCGTCAACGACGCAGTCCATGCCGAGGAGGACCCGGTCGCAGTCGGCGAGATAGTGACCCGAGGCGCCGTCGACGACGAGCGTCACCTCGACCCCGTCGACCTCGGCGAGCTTGCGGGCCGCCGTCCGGCCCATGAACCGCGGCCGCGCCTCCGTAACGTACGCCTCGAGGTGGCGACCCTCGTCGGCGGCCAGCTCGATTGCCTGCGTCACGGTCGAGGAGAAATCATGTGTCAGGAACGTCGTGCCGTCCTCGAGCAGGTCGACGGCCGCCATCGCGGCCTCGCGCTTGGCACGCCCGACCTCCTGGACGACGGCCGTTACGGCCTCGTCGGTCGCCGCCTTCGCCGCAGAGACCGAGTCGGGCTCCGCTCCGGTGACCCGGTCGACGATTTCCCGCTGCGTCGTGTACAGCGAGGCGTGGGAGGTGTCGGCCCGGCGCAGCGCGTTGCTGTTCTGCTCGAGCGCCCGGCGGTACTCCGCCGTGGTCGTGAACTCCCGCTCGAGGAGTTCGCGGAGGGCCTCGGCGGCCCTGACGGCCACCGTCGACGAGGAGTGTGTCTGCATCCCCTCGATCTCCGCGACCGCCTCGTCTATCATGCCGATACAGTCGGCCGGTGGCCCCATAACCCCTTCGGGGCATCCGACGCCCCTATAGCGGTTCGGACCGTAGGACGGCTATGGTCACCGTCTCCTATCACTGCCCACGGTGCGGCGCCGTGGCCGAGCTCGAACGAGGCGCCTACCTCGAGGACAAGTGCGTGACGCCCGACCCGCTCGAGGGGTGGACGTACGCCGACGCCCACGAGGCTGCCGGCGCCGACGAGGGCGACCCCTACGAGGGCGAGGACGGCGTCGTCATCGTCTGCGGCGCCGCCGAGACCGACGGCGAGGGCTGTGGCGACCCCTACTACCTCAGCTTCATCCGGTTCGAGGGCGGTCGGGAGGTCGACCCCGAGATGCCCGCGACGAACGTCAGCTTCGACTTCCGCTGAGACGGACCGTCGTACTCTTTCACCGGTCATCGCCGACCCCACACCGGCGAGTACCGTACCCGCTCCAGTAATCCGTCCGAGCCCGGTCGCCGGGCGACGTCGTCGGCGATGGCCGGTGGCGTGTGGAGGAACGCCCCGGTCTCGGTCTCCCAGGCGATGGAGCCGTCCTGGAGGTACACCGCCCGCGCGTCCCGGTACGTAACGATAGCGAGCGCGCCACCGTTCGGCGTGACGCCGGCGGACGTGTTTATGTCCTCACCGTCGGCCAGGTCCGGCGAGGTCCAGAGTTCGGTTCCGTCGTCGGCCCCGTACGCGACGACCCTGCTGTAGTCGATGACGCACGGCACCATGGGCGTGTCGGAGGCCGTTCCGGCGAACGTGGCGGAGGCGGTGTGGTACCCGGACTGCGTTCACGCGGTGGCCCCGTCGCTCGCGTCCACCGCGACGAGATTGCGGTCTTGGTCGAGGACGTAGATATGCCCGTTACCGACCGCCGGGGGGCGATTCCCCGCTCCGACGTCTGTGCGCGCCAGCGGTCCTCGCCCGTCGGCTCGTAGGCCGGGGCGCCGCGACCGATTTCCCTCATCCAGATACGGTCGCCCGTCGCGGCGTCCAGCGCTCGGAGGTGGGCGTCACCGTGGCTCGAGATGCACACGCGACCGTCTCGGTAGAGAAGCGGCGCGACGGTCCGACCCGGGTCGGGACCGGCGCGCCATTCCTCGGTGCCGGTCGACGAGTCGACCGCAATGACGCCGTTCGAAGTCGACACGAACAGGGTGCCCTCGGCGAGAATCGGGCTCCCGACGATATCCTCGGATTCGACGACGAACTCGGACCCCGACCCCGACGTCGCCCCGGACGTGTTCGAGTCCCGGCCGGTATTCGCGTAGTCCCGCTGGAACGACGGCCAGTCGCCGCAGTGACGCCTCCGCGCCGTTCGCGTCGCACTGTCACCGACCACACCGGCCGCACCGACCGCTGCGAGCAGCTCGCGGCGGCGCATGGTCAACGACACCATGTTCCGAACACGTAGCACGAATGTCGTCTCGAAAGCTTGCCCGAACTCGCGGAGCGAGGCCGACGTCGAAACTCCCATCCGGCTGCCGAGTCGGGTAGCGGCGTCCGGCCAATCGACGACTTCCGGACGCCCGAATCGTCTCTATCCGGTGACGGAAACGCGGAACGGTGGCCGCAAACGGGGTCCGGGTGGCCCCGACGGTTTCGGCTTACTCCCCGAGTTCGTCGAGCAGCGTCTCGGCGGCCGCCGTCGACGACCCCGGTCCCCGGGCGGTGATGAGGTCGCCATCGACGGTGACGCTCGCGTCGGCGTCGAGTTCGGCGTCCCAGTCGGCGCCGGCCGCCTTCACCTCGTCCTCGACCCAGTACGGCAGCTTCCGGCCGTCGGGCATCAGGTCGTTCTCGTCGACGATACCCTCCTCCCACTCGTTGGGGAACCCCGTCACGGAGCGGCCATCGACGAGGAACGAGCCGTCGGCCTCGCGGGTGAACCCGAGGATGCCGACCGCGTGACAGACGACGAGCGCGACGCCTTCGTCGCCGGCGACGGCGTCGAGCAGGAGCTGTCGTGCGTGCCGGTCCTGGTTCACGTCCCACTCGGTGCCGTGGCCGCCGGGGAAGACGACCGCGTCGTGTTCGCCCGGCGACACCGCAGCGACCCCGACCGGGTCGTTGAGCCCGGGGTGGCTGTCGTCCACCTCCTGTACCTCTCTGGCCATCTCTTCGCCGACGTTTTCGGGGTCGACCGAGCGCTCATCGACCACCGGCGGCGACCCGGTCGGCGTCGCGACGGTCACGTCGACGCCCGCGTCCTCCAGCGTCGTCAGCGGCTCGATACACTCCTCGCCCCAGTAACCGTGCTCGCTCACGACGAACAGTGCGGTCGTCATACCATCTAGTAGGTCGCCGACCGGCTAAAAACCGGCCGGTGGGCGGCAGTCGCTGCCGCCGACCCGGGAGTTATAGGCGGAACAGGCACAGTACTACGTCAAGCGCTGCGTTGGTATCTCACGGCACACGCGACCGTCGGAAACTCTAAACCCACGGCAAGTTTCGTTCCACCATGGAGATACACATCGACGACGACACCGACGAGGAGATCGCACAGGCCATCGCGACGGCGGTTTCGGAGCACCTCGGTCGGGGCGTGGAGCTGGTCGGCGAGGGCGGC
>PXQM01000080.1 GCA_003021325.1 Halobacteriales archaeon QH_10_70_21 | reverse complement strand
CATGGAGGCGACGGTGGACGGCCTGCTCACGCTCGCCAAGCAGGGGTCCGTCGTCGAGGCGCCCGAGCCGGTCCGGCTGGCGTCGCTGGTTCCGACCGTCGAGACCGACACCGGCACCGACGTCGCCACCGACTACCCGGCGGACGCGGCCGTCGTGGCCGACGGGAGGCGGTTCCACTCGCTGTTCACCACCCCCTCAGCAACGCCACCGAGCACGGCGGCGACGTCGCCGTCGAGGTCGGCCTCGAGGGCGACACCCTCTACGTGGCCGACGACCGGGTGGGGGTTCCCGAGTCGGACCGGTAGGCGGTCTTCGAGCCCGGATACACCGGGGCCGACGACGGGACGGGGTTCGGGCTCGGGATCGTCGACGCCACCGCCGACGCCCACGACTGGGAGGTGTCGGTGGCCGAGAGCCGGTGGGGCGGCGCCCGCTTCGAACTCAGCGGCCTCGACGTGCAGTCCGTCGGATGAGCCCCGACAGCCGGTCGTAGAAGCCGTCCTCGTACTTGGTCGCGTCGTCGACGGTCGGGCGGGCGTTGGTCTCGTTGACGACCGCCCGCCCGTCGGTCACGAGGAGGTCGACGCCGAGCCACGGGACGTCGAGCGCCGCGGCGGCCCGCTCGGCGCGCGCCCGCAGTTCGGCCGGCAGCGCGACGCCCTCTGCGACCGCGCCGCGGTGGACGTTGTGCTTCCAGCGGCCGGCCGCGCGCTCGGCCTCGGGGAGCCGCCGCTCGACGGCGCCGACGTACTCGCCGTCGACGACCATCGCCCGGTAGTCGGTCGCCTCCGGCAGGTACTCCTGGACGAGGAAGGAGCGGTCGTCGGCGGCCCGGTAGTCGTGGACCAGGGCGAGGTAGTCGCAGACCCCGAGGAACGAATCGAGGTCGTGGGCCTTCGCGACGCCGACGCCGCGGGTCGTCGAGTTGGGCTTGACGACGACGGGCGGCTCGAACCGCTCGAACGCGGCCCGGAGGGTGCTCTCGTCGGCGGGGTTCGAGACGTGGACCGTTCCCGGCGTCGGCACGCCGGCCCGACCGAGGCGGGCCAGCGTCTCGGCCTTGTTCCGGGACCGCAGGACCGCCTCGCGGCCGTTGACCCACGGCACCCCCAGGAGCGCGTCGGCGACGCCGCCCTCCATCAGCCGCGGCGGGTAGACGAAGCCGACGTCGACGGGCTCCCCCGGGGGTTCGTCGAGCGGCTGGGCGCGCCCCCGGGTCGGGAGGTGGGCGGCCTCGATGCCGCGCTCGGCGAGGGGGTCGCGGAGACGCTCAAGGGTCTCGGCGTCGGTCGCGACCGCGAGCCGGAGCATACGGTAGCGTGGTGGTCGGTCGTCTTGAATCCGCCGCCCGCGACGACCGGCTACCCCCTGCCCGGGTGCGCCGAACGGACGGCCGCCGACCGGTCCGGGGCCCTTCCCGTGGCGTTTCAATCGACCCGCCCGGTCCAGCCGACCCCGGCAGCCGGCCCCCGGTCCGTGCCGGATACGGGGCGTCTCCGCAGCATCACCCGAGACACGCCTGTACTCCCCCCGACGCACGAACACCGAGCAGGTGCCGCCGCCCGCGTGTATCCCTGTTCAGCGGAACACCATGGACGTCCCGAACGCCATCAGGAGCGCGAGACCGGCGACGACGATGCCCATGACCCGCATCACGAGGATGCGCGTCCGGCCCGGTTCGAGTTGCGTCGTGCCGTCGGGCCCACGCATCTGCCATCGGGTCATCTTGCGGGGGAACGCGGCCATCGCGAGCGCGAACGCTGCAACGACGAGTGAAACGACAC
Organism: Halobacteriales archaeon QH_10_70_21; assembly: GCA_003021325.1. Next base: position 12,875 of record PXQM01000080.1, on the reverse strand, counting down.
TGGACACCAGCGCGAACGGCGTGGAGGGCATATCAGGGGTGATTGCGCTGAGATTGAAAAATTAACCGTTTGCCCACCACAAACAATATTGCGCGATAACGGGACGAGCGGCCCGGATTCGGGAGGTCCGCACGTCGTCCGGGCGAGCGGTTCTGCGGCGTGCCTCGTCCCGGAATCACGGCGACGACGCACGGGCCCGACGGCGTCAGTCGTCGTCCATCTCCGCCTCGGTCTGGGCCTGTCGTCTGGCGGCGCGCTCGATGAACTCCTCCGGGAGTTCGTCGATTTCGCCGGCCTGGACGCCCCAGAGGTGTGCGTACAGGCCGCCGGCCTCCAGCAGCTCCCCGTGGCTGCCGCGCTCGACGATTTCGCCGTCCTCGAGGACGACGATGGTGTCGGCGTCCTTGACGGTCGACAGGCGGTGGGCGATGGCGAACGTCGTCCGGTCGGCGGTCAGCCGGTCGAGCGAGCGCTGGATGAGCATCTCGGTCTCGGTGTCGACGTCGGAGGTGGCCTCGTCGAGCACCAGGATGTCGGGGTCCTTCAGGACGGCGCGGGCGATGGCGACCCGCTGGCGCTGGCCGCCCGACAGCTTCACGCCGCGCTCGCCGACCATCGTGTCGTAGCCGTCCGGGAGGTTGGTGATGAAGTCGTGGGCCTCGGCGGCCTTGGCGGCCTCGACGACGGCGTCGTCGTCGGCGTCGAAGGCCCCGTAGGCGATGTTCTCCCGGACGGTCCCGTAGAAGAGGAACGTGTCCTGGCCGACGTAGCCGACGTGCTGTCTGAGGTTCGACAGCGTCACGTCCCGGATGTCCTGGCCGTCGACCCGGATGGCGCCCTCGTCGACGTCGTAGAGCCGCAGCAGGAGCTTCAGGACGGTCGACTTGCCGGCGCCGGTCGGTCCCACGAGCGCCAGCGTCTCGCCGCCCTCGACGGTGAACTCGACGTCCTCGACGATGGGTTCCTCGTCGTAGCCGAACGTGACACCGTCGTACTCCACGCGGCCCTCCTCGACCGCGAGGGGTCCGGCGTCCTCGTCGACGGCGAGGCGGTCGGGTTCGTCCATCAGCCCGAAGATGCGCTCGGCGGAGGCGTATGCCCGCTGGTACATGTTGATTATCTGTCCGAACTGCGCCCAGGAGGATGAACGTGGTGAACTCGCCGACGAGCAGCGGTTCGGTCAGGGGGCCGGGACCGCCGCCGGTTCGCGCCGTCGTCAGCACCCAGACGCCGCCGATGAGGAACGTCAGCACGAACCCGATGCCGGCGATGACGCGCAGGCCGGGGAAGAACTTGATGCGGGTCTCGATGGCGTCCCAGTTGGCGTCGAAGTACTCCCCGGAGACGTCGTCGACTCGCTCGGACTCGTAGGGCTCGGTGTTGGCCGACTTGATGACCTGGATGCCGCCGAGGTTGTTCTCGAGCCGGGAGTTGACCTTGCCGACCGCCGACCGGACGTCGGCGTACTTCGGCTGGATGGTCCGGACGAAGTTATAGGTGAACAGCGCGATGAGCGGGACGGGGACCAGCGCGATGAGCGCGAGCTGCCAGTTCAGCCAGAAGAGGATGCCGGCGATACCCAGCACCATCACGGCCAGCCGGAACGTCGAGTTCAGACCGTCGTTGAGGAACCGCTCGAGGCGGTTGACGTCGTTCGAGAGGATGGACATCAGCTCGCCGGTCTGCTTGTCGGCGAAGAAGTCCATGTTCAGCCGCTGCATCGTGTCGTAGGTGTCCGTCCGGATGCTGTGCTGGATGTGCTGGGCGAAGGAGTTGAACCCCCAGTTGCGAATCCAGTGGAACGCCGCCCCGAGCATGAAGGCGCCGGCGATGAGCCCGACGGTCAGGAACAGCTGGCCGTCCTCGGTCGCCGGCACCCACGCCTCGGGCACCAGCCACGGGGCGAACGCCTTGTCGTCGCGGAACACTGCGTCGATGGCCAGCCCGAGCAGGACGGGCGGCAGGAGGTCCAGCAGCCGGGCAGCGACGCTCGCGATGACCCCGACGGCGAACTGGAACTGGTTCGGCCGGCCGTACTCCTCGAAGAGCCGGCGCATCGGGTCGTCGGCGTTGGCCCGCTGCTCCTCGAAGGGGTCGTCGTCGCCGTCCAGACCGAACTCCGGCATTGTACGAACTGACCGTTCGGTCAGTATAACGCTTGGCACCTCGGTCGGGCCCGCCGGCACCGAAGGCGTCCCGGGCACGGGTCCGCCGGGTCGCTACAGGTCGAACTCCAGACGGTCGCCTTCCTCGACGCCGCGCTCGGCGGTCCAGCCGCGGTTCGCCTCGAGGACGTACCGGCCCTCGCCGGTGTACTCCTGGGCGGCGCCGTCCTCTTCGGGGCCGGGTTCGGGCGCCTCGTGGATGGCCGTTATCGTCCCGTCAGCGTCGACGAAGACGATGTCGAGGCCGAACGACATGTTCCGCATCACGTAGGTCCGCTCGTCGACGTCGTCGTGGACGAAGAGCATCCCGCGGTCCTCGGGCAGGTCGTCGGTCTCGCTCAGCCCGACGTAGCGCTTCGCGAAGCCGTCGGCGACGGCGGCCTCGACCTCCCCGAGTTCCCCGCCGGTCTCGTCGTCGACGACCGTCACCGTGCCGCTCGCGAGGCCGACGTACGCGAGGACCGCGAGCCCGACCAGCGCCGCGAGCGCGTAGCCCAGCCACTCTCGCTCCATCGTCGGTCGGAGGGGACGGCGGGCGAAAAGGCTGCCGACCCTCACTCAGGGCGGTCGAACTCGAGGCGGTCACCTTCCTCGACGCCGCGCTCGGTCGTCCAGCCGCGGTTCACCTCGAGGACGTACCGGCCCTCGCCGGCGGCCCGGATGGACTCGCCGTCCTCGCCCGGGGCGGGCGCTCGCTTGTGGTGGATGGACTCGATGGTGCCGTTGCCGTAGACGAAGACGATGTCGAGGGCGAACGACATGTTCCGCATCACGTAGGTCAGCTCCCTGTCGGCGTCGTACGTGAACAGCATCCCGCGGTCCCCGGGCAGGTCGTCGGTCTCGCTGAGGCCGGTGTAGCGGTCCGCCGTCTCGGTGGCGGCGGGGGTCGGGTCGCCGGCGAACGGGCCGACGCAGCCGGCCGACAGCACGGCGACGACCAGGACCGTCGCGAGCAGGGGGGTCCGTAGCGTCACTGTCGGTCGGTCGGCCCCGCGCCGCCTAAGCCTTGCCGTCGCCCCGGAAGGTAAGGGTTAACCACGAGGCCCGACTTCCATCCGGCAGGGTCCGTGGTCTAGTGGCTATGACGCGGCCCTTACAAGGCCGAGACCGGTGGTTCGAACCCGCCCGGACCCACTGCAGTTCTCCGACGCAATCCGCCGAGCGCCGCGAGCCAGCCGAGCGTCGCGAGGCTCCCGCGTCGGAGAACGGAAGCGTCCGGCGGCTCGGACGAAACGTCTATACCGGACCGTTGCAGAGGCTACGCCATGTCAGGACGTGCCGGCTCGGACTGCCCCGAATGCGGCGGCCAGCTCGAGACCGACGATGGAATGGAGTACGAGTGTGATTCGGCCGACGTCTTCCTCATCTGAGGCCGGCAATCGACGGCGTCCGTCCCGGCCTACTCGACGTGCTGGCCCCAGAAGCCGTCGTGTTTCCTCACCTCGAGGTCGCCGAGCACGCGCGTCTGGCAGGCGAGCCGGAGGCCGTCGTCGGGGTCGTGCGGCGGCACCGACAGCCGGGCCCGCTCGCGGGTCGTCGGCTCGCTGACGTCGCCCTCGATCTCGACCGCGCAGGTACCGCAGGTGCCGTGCCCGCGGCAGTTGACCGCGTCGGCGCTGCCGTTGTGCGGCGACTCGCCGGCCGCGAGCAGGACGTCCCGGAGCAGCTCGCCCTCCTCGCAGTCGATCTCGGCCTCTCCGAACTCGATGGTCGGCATACGAGGGCGTTGGCGCCGTCGCGTGTTAACGGTTGCCGATACCCCGTCCCTGCGCCGGCTTTCGAAACCCTTTTTGATGGCGTCGGCGTTCGAAAGCGTGCAAGCCGCCTTAGCTCAGACTGGGAGAGCACTCGACTGAAGATCGAGCTGTCCCCCGTTCAAATCGGGGAGGCGGCATATTCCGAACCCGTGAGCGGAGCGACCGGGTGAAGAAACGACGCCGAGCCGATTTGAGCCTGGAAGTCGCAGCGCCGAGCGGAGCGAGGCGACCGCCTTCCTCCGTTCAAATCGGGGAGGCGGCACTTTCCTGCGAACGACGTGCGTGGTGGGAGCGTTCACGAACGCGGTTGCGGCCGAATCGAGGTTCTGCGCGGCGTGCAGGTCCCCGAGCGCGGGTCGTCGACCCGGACGGCGGCACGGTTCTCTCGCGGAGACGACGACGAGCGTTCCGGGCCGCACGCTGCGGAACTCATACTGCCGGCTGTAATTACGTGAAGACTTGTTTTGGATATTCGACGGCAGCGGTTCCGAGAACCCCGGATTCTAGCACCTCTGCTTCAGACGGTTACAGCCGGCAGTATCACTCGTCAACGGCGGCCTGGAGGCCGAGCCAGTTGGCGACCATCCCGCTGTCGTCCGGGACGGGAACGACGGTGACGCGGTTGCGGAAGCGACTGCCGTCGCGGCGGTAGTTCCACAGTTCGACGGTCGCCGCCGCCCAGATGTCGACGGCCTCGTGGAGCGCGTCGAGCGCCTCGGGTTCGGTGTCGGGGCCCTGGAACAGTCGCGGGTTCTCGCCCCGGAGTTCCTCGAGCGGGTAGCCGGTGAGGTCCCTGAGCGTCTCGTTCGCGTAGAGGATGGGGTTGTCCCGGTACGCCGGCCCGGAGAGCGTGAGCCCGAGGGGCCCGGCGTCGAACCGCCGGATACGACGGAGTAGCTCTCTGTCCCGAGCGTCGAGACCGGCGGTGACCGACGACGGTGGCGGCCCCGTCGCGGCGACGTCGCCGAGGTCGTACTCGCCGACAAGCGCCGAACTGCGCTCCTCGAACCCGGTCTCGCAGCGCAGACAGTCGACGAGCGCCCTCCTGAACCCCGTCACTGCCTCGAAGACACGACTACCGAGACAAACCAGTGACGGTACTGGATTCGAATCCAGGGGACGATACCGCTCGCGGCGGCCCGCCGTGGCCGTGGGCGTATCCACGGCGCGAACTGACCCCGCTTCGAGTCGGGTCTCCACGCGGTCCTCCACGCCGCTCGGTCCTCGCCGCTGTCGTGAGCCTCACTCGACCGTGGGGCTCTCGTCGTCGGCGACGCCCGGGACTTCGGCCTCGATTTCGAGCTCCGTCTCGCCGGTTCCCTCGAAGTCGACCTCCAGTTCGACCGGTTCGCCGAGGTCGAACGGGAGCTCCCAGCCCTCCGTTTCGTCGGTGACCGTCAGCGTCTCGTCGTCCCGGAGGTGTTCGCCGAGCTGGACGAGCAACTCGCCGGTGTCGGCGGCCGTCAGCCGGTACTCGCGCTCGAAGTCGCGTCCCTGTCGGATGGTCGTCAGCTCCCACTCGGTCGTGCCGTTGGCCTCGCTCGAGACGTGTGAACGTCGGGACGAACGGATAGATGAATTCGCCGACCCGGCCCGGCGACGCCCGACGCGGTCACACGGTCGGCTGTTCGACGTGCGCCCGCCAGAACGCCGGCTGGGTGTAGGTGGCGTAGGCGCCCTGGTAGCCGGCCAGCCGGGCGACCGCCGCCAGGGCGTCCGTCGCCGCGCCGCCGAACCGCTCGCCCCGGACGAACGCGGTGTGCCCGTCGAGGGCGTGGGCGATGAGCGCCTGCTGGAGCGGGTCGTCGACGCTGCGCGAGCGGTCGTGGGCGAGCCCGCCGAGCGTGGGAAGCACCTGCCGGAGCCGTCCCGGCGAGCGGATTTCGGTGGTGACGAGCGCCCGCTCGTCGGTCGTGTTGCGGAAGCTGTGTACGACGTCGGTGTCGACGGTGACCGTCTCGCCCGCCGCGACCGTCCGCTCCTCGCCGTCGAGCGTCAGGGTCAGCGACCCGGACTCGACGTCGAACAGCTCGACGCTCCGCTCGTGGTAGTGGGCCGGTGGGCCGCCGTAGCCGGGGCCGAAGACGCTGAGCGTCCGTATCGGCCCGTCGTCGCCGCTCAACGGGATTCCCCAGACGGGACGGCTCGGGTGCGAGGTCACCGGCCCGGTCCGGTCCCGGAGCCCGGCCTCGAGCCAGCCTCCCTCGTCGACCTCGAACCCGGTGCCGGGTATCGGCTCACCGTCCTCGTCGAGCGTCCGGCCGGTGACGTACGTGGTCATGCACGGGGATTGGGCGCCGCGGGTGAAAGTCCCTCGTTCGCGCCCCGGCGGGCACGCCCGCTCTCTGCTCCGGAGTCCGCGCTGGAACCTGGCGCACACACCGGTACCGCCGAGGCCGCTACACGCCCGGGTCGTCCGGGGGCGCCCCCACCGGAAGAATCGCCCGGTCCCACAGGGTTATTCGGGCGAGTTGCGTACGCCACGCACATGGACGACGCGGAGCTAGCCGAGATGGTGTCGCGGTCGCTGTCCCCGGCGACGCTCGAGACCTTCGAGCGCCGGGTCGACGAGCAGGCGGCGACGCTACGGGGCGAGCTCCGCGACGGCCGGTTCGAGAACGAGGCGTTCTCGGTCGGGCTCGAACTGGAGGCCTACGCGGTCGACGGGGAGGGGCGGCTCGCGACGGTGCCCGAGTCGGTCTTCGAGGCCGGCGCGGCCAACAAGGAGCTCGGGCTCCACAACGTCGAGCTCAACACCGACCCGGATCCCTTCGGCGACGAGGGCCTCGAGCGCCAGGTCGAGCGCATCCGCGAGGCGGTCGCCGCGGCCCGGGAGTCCCTCGCCGCCGAGGGGCTCGACCTCGTGCTGGACGCGATGTGGACGGTGCCACCGCCGGAAGGGAGCCGCGCGTACCTCTCGGCGGTCGAGGAGACAGACGGCGTCACCGTCGCGTCGAACATGCGGCGGTCGCCCCGGTACTGTGCCATCGACAACGAGTTGCTGGCCCGCGCCGAGGACGGTATCCCGCTGGAGTTCCCCGGCTGCCGGGAGCGGTTCCCGACCATCCTCGTCGAGTCGTTGACGACCTCCATCCAGCCCCACCTGCAGGTCCCGGACCTGGACGCCCTTCCGGCCTACTACGACGTCGCCATCCGCACCCTGGGCCCGGTGCTCGCGCTGGCGACGAACTCGCCGTTCCTGCCCGCCGACCTGTACGTCGACGACCCCGACGACCCGCACGACGTCGTCGAGCGGACGCCCCACGAGCTCCGCGTGCGGGTCTTCGAGGAGTCCATCAACGTCGGCGACGGCGACCCGAAGGTCCGGTTCCCCCGGGACGTCGACCGGCCGACCGACGTGGTCGACCGGCTCGTCGCCGACCGGCCCTGTGCGCCGTTCCTGAAGGAGTGGGTCACGGATCCCGACGCCGTCGACGGCTACGCCGACAGGGTCTGGGAGCTGGACCACAAGCGCGGGACCTACTGGCGGTGGCTCCGGGCGGTGCTCGGCGGCGACCCGGTCCCGGGGGTCACCGAGCGCTCGGTCCGTATCGAGTACCGCCCGGTCCCGACCCAGCCAACCGTCACCGACGTCGTCGGGCTCCAGGCGCTCGTCGTCGGCCTGGTCCGGGGGCTCGTCGCCGCCGACCACCCCCTCGCGAGCCTCGAGTGGCCGGCCGCCCGGCGGAGCTTCTACGAGGCGGTCGACGACGGCCTCGAGGCGGAGCTCGCCTGGGTCGACGCCGACGGCGAGCGGACGGCCGACCCCAGGACCATCTACGCGGAGGTGTTCGGCTACGCCCGCCGGGGGCTCCGCGAGCAGGGCGTCGCACCGGCCGATGTCGACGAGTACCTCGCGCCCATCGAGGCCCGGTGGTGAGCCGTTCGCGGCGTGGTGACACGCCGGCGACCCGGCTGGTAAACCCACGGGTTCGTGACGCTACGAACGGTTTAGTGCCCACGGTGCAGTGCTCACGTATGAGCACGGATTCGGCGGACGACCAGCAGGCCACCGCGACGGCGTCGTCGCCTGCTGGTCGCTCATCCACGTCCCGATGGCCGACCACGCGGCGGTCGTCGAGGAGTCCGCCCGCGTCCTGCGCCCCGGCGGCCGGGCGCTGGTCTGCGAGGGGACCCACGAGTGGGTCGGCGAGAACCCCGACTGGCTCGACAGCGGCGTCGGCATGGCGTGGAACATCGCGGGCGCCGAGACCACCCGGGAGCAGCTCCTCGACGCTGGCTTCGAGGTCACGGACACCTGGGGTGTTCCGGAGACGCTGGAGGACGGCGATGTGGACGGTGACGCGGACGGTGAGGTCGAGAACGATGCGGCCAACGGCGTGGACGATGACGTGGACGACGACCTGCCGTGGACCGTCTTCGCCGTCAGGCTCGACCCGTAGCCGTCGTGGCGGCCGCCCCGCCATCGCGGCGTAGCCTTATGCGCCCGTCGGCCGAACCGGCAGGCGATGGCCTGGTCACGCCGGACGCTGCTCGCGACGGCTGCCTCGACGGCGCTGGCCGGCTGTAGCGACGAACCGACGCCCCCGGGACCGACCGGGTCGGCTCCCGAGCGTCCCCCGGACGCCGCCTACGCCTACACGCACGTTCGGCCGGGCGGGAACCGCAGGCTGGCGGCCGGCGGCGCCGTGGCCGACGCGACGCCGGTCGAGATACCGGTCGACGGCCGGCCGGCGTGGCTGCTCGCCTCCGACGGCGGCACGGCGAGCCACTGGACGGTCGTCCGGGGCGACGACACCGCAGTGACCTACCGGGTCGCCGACGGCGCCGCCGAGACGCTCGCGGAGCACGGCGCCGCCGCCTCGCCGCCGGTCGGGTACGCGGCCGGCGGCTCGGTCGGCCTGCTCGAGGCCCCGCGCGACATCGGCGAGGGCTCCCGGCCGATGCCGCTCGCGGACGGCCTGCTGTACGTCGCCGCCGACGGCGACGTGGTCCTCTGGCGCGGCGACACGACGGCGCGGCTCGACGTCGAGGCGCCGGCGGACGCTCGCCCGGTCGCGCTCCGCGACGACCGGTACCTGGTGTACGGCCGCCGGACCGACCGCTACCGGCACGGCGCGCTGGGCGACGGCACGGAGCCGAGCAGCCTGGTCGTCGTCGACACGGCTGGAGAGCGAATCGCGGCGGAGACCCGACTCGACGCCCCGCTGGTGTTCGAGGGGCTGGCGCCGCTGGTCGCGGATCTCGACGGCGACGGCGTCCCGGAGGTCGTCACGACCGTCGCGGATTCCGACAACGGCGCCCGGCTCCGGGTCCACCGCCCGGACGGGACGACGGTGGCGACCGGGCCGGTCTACGGGCCGGGCTGGCGCCACCAACTCTGCGTCGCGCCGTTCGCCCCCGGCGGCCGGCCCGAACTCGCGGCCGTCAGGAAGCCGCACGTCGACCGGACGGTCGAGTTCTACCGCCTCGAGGGCGGCGGCCTCTCGGTGGTCGCGACGCTGTCGGGGTTCGCCTCGCACACCTACGGGTCGCGGAACCTCGACGGCGGGCTGGCGGCCGACCTCGACGCCGACGGCCGGCCGGAGCTCCTGGTGCCGACGACCGACCGGCGGACGCTGGCCGCGGTCCGGCGGACGGAGACCGGCGCGACGACCGCGTGGTCGCTGCCGCTGGACGGCGAGCTTAAGACGAACCTGACCGGGGTCGCGCTCGGGGACGGCCGCGTGGCCGTCGGCGCCGGCACCGCCGACGGCGTCCGGGTCTGGCAGGGCTGAACGCCGGCGGTCACTCCCCGCCGTCGCCGGATTCGACCGTCCGCAACGTCCCGTGGACCGTCTCGCTGGCCCTCGACGCGGGGATGAACCGGGCGACACGGGTCGCCGTCTTGCGGTTAATCCACCGCGCCAGCCGGCGCCGCGGCGGGAACCGCGAGCCGAGCGCCCTGGCGGTCCGCCGGGCGCTGTCCCGGCACTCGTCGATGGTGACCACGAGCAGGTGCTCGTCGAGGCCGGCCAGGGCCGCGTCGACGCTCGCGATGCCCTCGGCGTCCCGGGCGGCCAGCGACGCCTGTGTCCCGTCGACCAGGTCGTCGATGACGCCCGTGACCGCGCTGTGGTCCTCGAACTTCCGCGCCCGGTCCGGTTCGAGCCCCACCTCGGCCAGTGCGAACGCCAGGTCGTAGTTGATGTGTGCGTTGACGCCGAGGGCGGCGTCCTGGACGACCAGCGAGTCACCCCGGTCGGCGGCCTCGAAAGCCAGCCGCCAGGGCTCGGGAAGCGCGTCGACGGCACCGGCCCCGTAGTCGCGGACCGCCTCGCGGTAGAGGTTCGCGAACGCGACGAGGTAGTCGCCGACCCAGTCCGGGTCCGCGAAGGCGCCCTGGCGGCCCCAGTCGGCCACCGCCGCCGTCATCCGGGCGTAGATGGTCAGGAAGACGGCCCGCCGGTCGTTCCGGGCCTCGAGGGCCGACAGCAGCGCCCGGAGCCGGTCGCGGGCCTCCTCGACGTCCGTGTACGGCGTCTCGACGAGCGCCAGGAGCTCCGGGTCGCCCCCGGGGTCGGCCACGTCCGTCCGGTCGCGCCCGGACCGCCCGGGCGACCGAACGCAGGCGCTTGCGACGGCGGCCCCGCGACCGGGTCGGGTCCATGCACGGGCGTCGTCGCTGCTGATAAACCCTCCAGGTGGCGCCGCTTCGCCCGGGCTTTTGACGCCCGGCCACCTATCGCGACCGTGTCCCGATTCGACGCGGTGCTGTTCGACCTCGACGGAACGCTGTGCCGCAGGGTGCAGGACGCCGGGGCGATGTACGAGGCGGCCTTCGAGCGGGCCGGCGTTGCCACGTTCGGCGAGCCCGCGGAACTGTGGGCGGCGCTGGACGGGCCGCCCGACCCCGACGACCGGGTGGGCTATCTCGGGTCGGGCTTCGCCCGCCTGGCGGCCCGGTACGGCCGCGCCGACGCCGACCCGCTGGTCCTGGCGGACCACCTCACCGACTGCATCGACAACACGCAGGTCGAACTCGTGGCCGGCGCCGAGGCGGCGCTCGGGCGCGCGACGGCGACCGGCCGGGTCGGCCTCCTGACCAACGGTCCGGAGGACCGCCAGCGAACCAAGGTCGAGGCGCTCGGCGTCGGAGACCGCTTCGAGGTAATCGTCTACGCCGGCGACCTCCCGCGCCGGAAACCGCACGCGGCACCCTTCGAGCGCGCGCTGGCGGCGCTGGAGACCCCTGCCGACCGCGCCCTCTACGTCGGCAACTCCCTGGAGTACGACGTCGCTGGCGCCCACAACGCCGGCCTCGAGGCCGCGTGGCTCCGGGCCGCCCCCGACGACGGCCCCGGCGAGTACAGCCCCGAGTACGTCCTCGACTCGCTGGAAGACCTCGTCGACGTCCTGGGGTGACCGCACCGTGACCGAGGACCCCTTCGACGCGTTCGAGCGACCGTCACACGCCGCGGCCGCCCGGGCGGCGCTGGCGGCCGAGGAGTTCCAAGACGAGCTCGAGCGGCTGAAGAGTCGCGGCTACCTCGAGGACGACGGCGGGACGCTCCGCGTCGCCCTCGACGTGGGGTCCATCGAGCGCTACGAGACCGACGACGGCGAGTACGTCATCCGCCCCGCCCGCCAGGACGACTTCGAGGGGCTCATCGGGGCCATCCGGGACGTGACGAGCGAGGACACCTACGTCGTCGCCGAGTCCATCGCCGAGCAGCTGCTCTACGAGGACACCGTCACCCGGCACAACGCCGTCGAGTCCCGGGTGTTCTTCGTCGCGACCGTCGACGGCGAGGTGGTGGGCTGGTCGCACCTCGAGCTGCCGCAGGTCGACAAGCTCCAGAGCACGGCCCAGGTGACCGTCGGCGTCCGGAGCGACCACCAGAACCGCGACATCGGGAGCACCCTCCTGGACCGCGCGATGGACTGGGCCGAGGCCAACGGCTACCGGAAGGTGTACAACAGCGTCCCGACGACCAACGACCGCGCCATCGCCTTCCTCGAGGACCGCGACTGGGAGACCGAGGGCGTCCGCAAGGACCACTACACCATCGGCGACGACCACGTCGACGAAGTGATGCTGGCGTACACGTTCTGATACTGCCGGACGTAACTGCTCGAATCGTGCTCCGGTCTCCGACTACTCTCCGGGGTTTCGAACCCGTGCCGATGGCACCGTCCCTCAGACGCCCGGTTTCAACGACCCTGCAGTGACTGGTGCAACCTCTATGTGGGTCCGGTCGTAACCGCTCTCCCATGAACATTGATACCACGCGGCAGTTGCAGCTCGACAGGGAGAGCCGCGGGACGCGCTACTACCGCAACGCGGTCGAGCGCCACTGGGACCCCCACGACATCGACCTCGAGACCGACCGGGAGGCGCTCGTGGCGTTCCTCCAGTCGGTCGACGAGCCCGAGCGGTACTTCAGCGCGATGCGGATGGGCGTCGCCCGGTTCGGCGCCGGCGAGCAGGCCGTCACCGAGGACCTCGCGCCGCTGGCGACCGCCCTGGAGGACATCGACGACCAGCTGTTCCTCACCACGCAGATTTACGAGGAGGGCAAGCACACCGACCACTTCGACCGCTACTGGCGGGAGGTCGTCCACGCGGTCGAGGCGGAACTCGGGCTGGAGCGGTCCTCCCCGACCGACGACCGGTGGTTCAACGACGCCTATCACGACCTCTTCGAGCGCAACGAGGCCGCGATGCACGCCCTCCTCGAGGACCCGACGCCGGAGGACTTCGCCGTGGCGTACTGCCACTACCACCTCGTCATCGAGGGCATCCTCGCCCAGACCGGCTACTACGGGATGCAGCAGTCCTACTCGGCGGACGACTACCCCGAGCTGCCGCACCTGCCGGGGCTCTACGAGGGCTTCACGAAAATACGGCAGGACGAGGGCCGCCACGTCGGCTTCGGGATGGCCAAGCTGAAGGAGCTCGTCGTCGAGGCGGGCGTCGACCCGCACCTCCTCGACGAGACGGTGAACGAGC